>JAFGCX010000010.1:300000-377640 GCA_016932415.1 Candidatus Krumholzibacteriota bacterium | reverse complement strand
ATGATATAATGAATAGCTGGTCAACCAGCCGATGGCAGGGAAATGCCTTTCGAAAGCAAGCTGGTCCTCGAGCGCCCAGAAGACCTTTACCACCTTGAGAGTAGCCTGGACTACCGGGTCTGACAGATCCCCCCCCGGAGGCGACACGGCACCGATCACGCTGAGAGTCCCGATCCTTTCATCGCTCCCCTGGCATACGACGCGCCCCGATCTCTCGTAAAAATCGGCTATTCTCGACGGAAGGTAGGCTGGATATCCCTCTTCTCCGGGCATCTCTTCGAGCCGCCCGGACATCTCCCTCATCGCTTCGGCCCATCTCGAGGTCGAATCAGCCAGCACGGCGACGTCGAACCCCATATCCCTGTAATATTCAGCTATCGTTATGCCGGTATATACCGAAGCTTCGCGGGCTGCGACCGGCATATTCGACGTGTTGGCTATCAGGACCGTTCTTTCCATTAGCGGCCTGTTAGTGGCCGGATCGATAAGTTCAGGAAATTCCTGGAGTACATCGGTCATCTCGTTTCCACGCTCTCCGCAACCGACATAGACTATTATGTTGGCATCGGACCATTTTGCAAGCTGATGCTGGACAACGGTCTTTCCGGCCCCGAAAGGTCCGGGTACGGTAGCCGAACCTCCCTTCGCGATCGGGAAGAGCGTATCGATGACACGCTGCCCTGTCACAAGAGGAACCTCTGGAACGAGTTTTCTGGTTATCGGCCTTGGAGTACGGACCGGCCATCTGTGGTACATCGTAACGTCCTGGATCTCTCCATCGGCGTCGATCTGCGCTATCACATCCTCGATCGTATATGTCCCAGCCTCGGGTTTCTTTACGAGAACGCCTCCCTTAAGAGTCGGCGGGACCATTATCCTGTGGTTGATCAGCTCGGTCTCCTTGACCTCACCGAGGATATCTCCCGCCTTTATCTCCTGGCCTTCCGAGAGCGACCCGGAAGGAACGAACTCGAACTTTCTTTCCCTGTCGAGGCCGTTGATATTGATACCCCTTGTTATATACGACCCCGCTTTTTCGTATATCTTGTTCAGCGGCCGCTGGATCCCGTCGTATATCGACTCGAGAAGCCCGGGGCCAAGCTCGATGCTGAGCGACTGGCCAGTACCAACGACCTTCTCTCCCGGTCCAAGGCCTGAAGTGTCCTCATAGACCTGGATATACGCCTGGTCGCCGTGCAGCTCGATGATCTCCCCGATCAGCTCGCGATCGCTGACCTTGGCTACCTCGAACATGCTCGCTTCATCCATGCCCTCTGCCACGATCAGCGGCCCCGATACCTTGATTATCCTTCCAGCGCCCATTTGTCACTTCTCCTTCTAAGCTTTGCGTTCTTTCATCTCAATCAGCCGTTCCCGATATATCCTGTCCCACCGCTTTTATTACAGCTTCGCGCAGTTCCTGAAAAGCCACTCCCGCAAGAACGGGAGAATCATCTTCCCATTTCGCGCCATGTATATCGGGTATGACGGTTATGACAGGAAAGACCCTCCTGGACCTGTCCTGTATAAGTCTTTTGTATTTTCCAAAGACCTCCTCTGTAACGAGAATGATCTTGAATCTGCGCTGTATGACTTCCTGAAACTTCTCCTCCGTCAACTCCCCGCCCCTCGTCTCGTAGACTTCGCATCCTAATATCCTGAAATATTCGATCGAATCAGAATTTCCTATTACCGCTATATTCGCTGCCACCGGGGCACTCCTTTTTAAACGTCAGGATATTACCGCTTCGATTCTCTCCATGATGATCTTCTCGGGAAGATTGTTTATTTTCCCCGTAAATATCTGTCTTAGCAGGCTCGATTCCCTCTCGCGCATCTGAATATGGTAGATCACCGGCATCAGGTCGAAAAATCTGTACCTGCTCTCTCCGATCATCTCAAGAAGTTGCGCGTCAAAAAGAGCGCCTACCTTCCATAAAGGCGTATTCCTGTCCAGGCCTTTCCTGACGAGCCCCCTGTAACTGGTCACTCCGAGATAATTATACATTTCGTCCTCCGGCTCTTTCATCAGAGCATCGAGGACCTGCGCTTCGATCTCACCCCCGGCGATCCACATGCCACCATGCCTGGCCCTTCTCAGGCCGGTACGCCTGAACCTGATGAAACTCTTAAGGTTCCGAAGATCGATCCTGTTTACCGTATACCGGCGCGCCCCTTCGCCCGGAGCACTGTCAAGAAGAAATCTCCATTTGAGGCTTTCGCCTTCATATTCCACAGACTGGGCGTCATCGGCCGATTCGAACCGTAAAAGTCTTTCATGCATCCGTTTGAGATATTCCGGCAACCAGATGATCACTCCGTTTCTGACAGCCTGTTCGACAGTTTCGGGAGGAACAAGCCCGAACCGGTTCAGGTAAGGCTCCCTGCCCAGTATCATAGCTTTCCAGAGGTGGGTCATGTTGTCAAAATCGTATCCGGCGCGAATAAATCCGGAAAGTCCTTCTTCATGAAGAAGACTTTCAATCAGTTCGAGGATAGCGATCGTCTCATTCTCGATCCCTTCTTCGAACTGATCTGCCGAGATGACCGCTTCGAAGCCGGTGAAAAACTCCCTTACCGATCCAAGAATGGAATCGCCGGGTGAACGTACCAGCCTCTGGAACCATGCCGCGTCGGGCCTCGAAGCTTCGAGAGCGCGCATCCTGGCTACAGCATATGTATAGTCCTGAGCCAATTGAGACCTCCAGCTACTTCACAGCGAAAAGTGAAGCGGCGATCTTTGGTTCGATCTTTTCTTTCAGCTGATCGAAAATGACTTCAAGAGAAAGATCGACTACTCTCCTGCCTTCCCTCAATACCACTCCCCACGAGAATTCTCCCGGATCGGCAGAGAGGGTGAAACTGCCCCCACCCTCGAACTTTTTGTTCAATTCGTCGATGTACCTATCAGAAAATATTCCCCGCTGCGACGAGGAGACTATTATCTCTTCCTTTCCCGAGACTGCTTTGTCCAGGATAAGATCGCGCAGGATCCTCCCGGTCTCTTCAGCGCCGAGTTTTTCGATCCTTTTTTTCGCGTCGGTGTAAATCTTTTCGAGGACATCCCTTTTTTTCTTCAGAACGACTTTCTTCAGTTCGAGCTGTTCGTTGACTATAAGGTGTTTCTCTTCCTCCTGCGCCTTTTTCCCGGCATAAGATCTCAGGCGGTCTTTCAGCTGTCCGGCCTTTTCGAGATATTCTTTCTTCACCGCCCGCGATTCAAGCTCCCCGGCATCGAGTATCTCCCTGACCGTTCTTTCGGCGTCACCAGTAATCCGTTCAAATATCTTCTCAATAGCCATCTTACTCATCCAATCCTTTTATCAGGCGCGACAATATCATCCACCCAGTGAGATCTTCTGAAGAAGAAGGATCGTCCCGAGCAGACCGAGTACGGCATAGGTCTCGACGATGACAGCGAAGACCATTCCCTTGCCGACTTCACCGGGCCGCTTCGCGACGAGGCTACAGGCCGCCGCACAGACTTTCCCCTGGTACAGCCCCGAGACAAGCCCGGTCAGAGCCACCGGCAGGGCAGCCCCCAGGATAGCAAGGCCTGAGCCTACAGTGACACTTCCGAGATCTCCCAGGGCGGGCAATTTGTTTATGATCATAAAGAGCGCGACCAGCCCATAGATACCCTGCGTTCCAGGCAGCGCCTGCAGTACGAGCAGCGATCCGAATTTTTCGGGATCCTCACTGACCACTCCATTGGCTGCCTGCCCGGCTACTCCGGTTCCAAGAGCAGATCCTGCTCCGGCGAGGCCGGCGGCGAGGGCGGCGCCAAGGATCACCAGCATAAAACCCATCATATTTCTCTCCTTCCTTGAGACTTATGATCTGTTATCCGTTTTTTTAAGCACAGAAAATTTTCTTTCACTCTTGAATGGCCTGAACTCCCTGCCTCCGCCGGTAAAGAATTTTGAAAAGAACTCGAGGTACTGAAGCCTGCCCGAATGTACAAAGGCGCCGAGAGTGTTAACGGCCAGATTGAATGTATGGCCGCCGATCAATATAAGTATCATGGCTATATAACCGGTATAAAAAGGCATCCCCTTGACCATCGCCGCGATATCATTTACGGCGATCGCGATAGCGCTTGTCGCCAGGCCAAGCGCCAGAAGACGGGCGTAAGAGAGCACATCCCCGAAATACCCTATTACATCGTAGAACCTGACCAGGCCGGTCAGGATTTTCTTTACGAAAGATCCCTGTCTGCGTCCGCCGGTAAGGAAGATGACAGCGGCAAGGCCGACCGATCCCCACTTGCTCACTTCCATCACCTGATCGGGAAGTGATCCATTGAGGATACCGGTATATCCAAGCGGAGCAAGGACGATCAGGAAAAGCATCCAGACCAGGTCGTCGAAGACCGCGTCGGAAAAGAGTTTCGCTCTGATATTGGCAACGAATCTTACTCCCATGCCGAATATCATATGAACAAGTCCCATTATAAACGAGATATTGAGCATCTTCATCGGTTCCCGGAGGGGATCGATGAAAACAAATTTTTGCAGCCAGGGAGGGAAAACACTAGCGTTCAACCCGAATACGCCTCCAGCTATGATCCCGACTCCCGCCGTCACAAGTCCCCCGACAAAAAGGACTCTCATCAGAAGACCCGCTCCGCCTGATGGCTTGAATCTCATTATTATTACCGCCGTCAGCGCGGCAAGAGTCAATCCGTACCCCGCATCTGTCAGGCACATCGCGAAAAAGAGGATAAAAAACGGAGCAAGAAGGGGTGTCGGATCGACCTCCCTGTATATCGGACGGCCGTAGAGAGTCGTGACGAACTCGTAAGGCCGCGAGGCTCTGCCGTTATCGAGACAAATCGGAGGCTCTTCGTCTTTAAGCGGCTCGCGGAAAACCACTTCGATCTCGTCCACTTTCTTCAGGAACTCTTTTTCAAGCCGTTTTCTGTCAAGAGCCCTTACCCATCCCTCCAGGATGAATGTACTGTCAGTATAATAGAATCTTTCCTCGACCGATGAGAGGCCGATCATTTCCCGATAGTGATCGGCAAGCAGGCAGATCTCGTCGCGCCGCGAGGCAAGAGCACGGGCGCGTTCCTCGGCCCGGGCTATATTCTCCCTGTATTCCGAACGCAATCCCTCCTGGGCGTCTATTATCGCGGCGGGGGTCCCTTCCAGTTTTTCAAACCCGTGATGATGCGCCCCTGTCTCCTTCATCGCCTCGATCACTTCCGCGTATAACTCGTTGGCAACGATCACCGCAATGTAAGATTTACCGTTTTCCCTGTGAAATTCAGAGCAATCGCAGAATTCAAATCTCTCCCTGAAGCGTTCAAGGTTCCGATCGGCCACCTTGTCCTGGATCGTCCAGAACTGGACATTATACCCTTCGGTCTTAAGATCCTCGAGTGGAACGTCAAGATCCCTCCACGGAGTCAGGGACCCTGCAAGCTCGGCGCTCCTCGCCAGGGAATCGCTCATCGAGCGTATCGTTCCCTGGAGCGTATTGCACTCTTCGTAGACCTGCTCCACCGACACTTTCTCCGCCAGGTCGGCAAGCTTACCTTCGGATATCTCCAGTGGCACCCTTGCCACCTTCTCAAAGAATGTAAGCGGCTCTGAGTATCGATCAAGGAATTCGATCACAGATTCAGCCTGCTCGAGTTTCGCCTGGATCTCCCTGAGATCTTCCTGTCGGGGTGAAGAATCGCCGTCTTCGAAAGAGACGTCCGTGATCTCGACCACGCCGGTCTCTCTTAAATACGATTTTATCTCATCCTTGAGCGCTGTGTGTCCGAGGATCTGGACCTTCAGCATCCGGCTTACTGCCACGCCGAACTCCTTCCGTGGCTGCTGGGGCCAATCTCATACTCGTCCGTCAGATACCTTTTTGAAATTCCTCTATGATAATGTCGATCACTTCTTCGACCTTTTTCCCCGCCGTCTGTTCCAGGGTGGAAATGATCTTTTCACTATCGCCGCGAAGCAGATCGATCTTCGCTTCGGCTGTCTTTTTTGCTTCGGCGATCATCGACCGCTTCAGTTCATTTCCCTCGATCTGAGTCTCCTCCAGGAGTCTTTCCCCTTCAGCCTTAGCATCCTCGACATTCTTCTCCGCCTGTATCCGGGCTTCCGCTATGGAATCCCTGGCTCTCTGTTCCCTGGAACGTATCTCCTGCAGATGTTCTTTTACCATCTATCGCTCCCGCTTACAGATATCGTCGGACAGTTTGCCTCTCGATCTGTCCCTCCGGATTGAATCCGGATAATACAACATACCAGATATTCGTCCAGTCAAAAAAAAATCTTGAGATAATAATTGCGACTGACATCGACAAAGTAGCACAAGGGCTTGGATTCCTACAACCTGATAATCGGCCGCGCTGTTACATTATTTGCCGGCCAGTATCTCAGTCGTCCAGTCGAGCGCGCGAAGATATGCGCTGTTTAAAAGCTCTTCGCTGATCTCACCGCCACCGAGTTCATTCCATTCCCATCTCTCGTGGGCGATGACTGAAGCGAGGGAATTACCCAGAAAGCCTTTCCTGATAAGGAGGGCATCCTTGATCTCGTCGGCAAGGGGCAGCATGGGAAGTATCTCGCCCATAGGCACCGAAAGAAGCGCGTCGAGAACTGAAAAGAGTCCCGTGATAAAACCGCGTTCCGCTGATTCGGGATCGAGGTCTTCGGTGATGATCTCGCACATCTTTCCCCTGATCATGGCGACTGTCATCAATTCACCCGACGATTCCTCGATCTTCGAGAGAAGCAGAAGGGATAGCCATGATCTGATCCTCTCAAACCCGAACATCACGACAGCCTCGTGGATCGATTCGATCTTCCTCGATAACGAGAAACTCGCCGAATTCATCAACCTGAGAAGTTTATAGCTGATCGACACGTCATGGCTTATTATCTCCTTGATCTCCGTGACGGTCACGTCGGGATCATGGAGCCTGGCGAGAAGGCGCATTATCGAGGCCGATGACGACGGCATCCGTTTTCCCTTTACAGTATTCGGTTTTTCAAAAAAGAACCCCTGGAAATAATCGACGCCAAGTTTATAACAATACTCGTATTCCGCCATCGTCTCGATCTTCTCGGCGACTATCTTCAGACCCCGCTCCTTAAGTTTCTCGACCAGGAGGACCAGTCGGCCCGGTCTTATCTGCCTTATATCTATTTTTGCGATCTCGGCGATATCGATCAGGTTGCTGATGTGGTCGATGTCGACCACGTCGTCAAGAGCCAGCCTGTACCCCCTGGCCGCGAAATCCCTTATCGAATCGACCAGGCTCTTGTCAAGCGTCATTCCTTCAAGGATCTCGACGACTATCTTTTCAGGATCGAGGGGAAAGGGGAAATCTCCCCTGAAAAATCCTTCGGAGAGATTTATGAAAACGAGCCTGTCGCCGGCAAGCCGCTCGAGCCCGATCGACATGAAAGTGTTCAGAATGACCTGCGATGAAGCATCGTTATTATCGGTTATACAGGCGTGCAGATCTTCCTCGCTGGCCCGGTAAAGAAGCTCGTACCCGATGACATTCAGTTTTTTGTCGAATATCGGCTGCCTGCCGACAAATATCTCGGTCATTGCCTTCCCCTGACGAAAAAACCGGGTAGTACCAACGCATCTGTCCAGTGGTCAGACTTCCCCGTACCTGTCTTCTTCGGTTGTTACGCTGTTTTTATTGAGTGAAATCGCTTACGTAATCGACGATCGTCATGAATGGAGCCAGCATCGTACCGATCTGCCATCTTCGCCGGTCTTGAGATCCGGCATCTCCACGAGGCATCGATCCATCGCGTGGGGACACCTCGTGTGAAAGGCGCATCCAGCGGGAATATCCACGGGGCTTGGCAGGTCTCCCCTGATAGCCGCCCTGATCTTCCTGCCGGTCGGCCTGATCGATGGAATCGAGGCAAGCAATCCCTGCGTGTAGGGATGGAGCGGCTCGGAGAAAAGATCTTCGGAAGAGGCTGATTCGACGATCTTACCCATGTACATCACGGCGACCGAGTCGCTGATGTGTCCGACAACTCCAAGATCGTGCGCCACGAAAAGGTACGTCAGCCCGAGAGTCGACTGAAGATCCCTCAGCAGGTTGATTATCTGGGCCTGGACCGAGACGTCGAGGGCCGAGACAGGTTCGTCAGCGACGATGATCTTCGGTTCGACGGCAAGAGCCCTCGCGATACCGATGCGCTGCCTCTGCCCGCCGGAGAATTCATGAGGATATTTTCCAGCTGCGGAAAGGGGCAGACCGACCTTCTGAAGGAGCGACTCCACTTTTCTCTTTATCTCACTGCCGCCAGCGAGCTTGTGTATCCTTATACCCTCGCCTATCGTACTTCCGGCGGTAAGCCTCGGATTGAGGGATGAATACGGGTCCTGGAATATCATCTGGATCTTTCTTCTCGATTTGCGCAGATGCCCGCCTTTCAGCGCGAGGAAATCCGTCCCGTCGATCTCTATCGACCCCTCGTCCGGTTCTTCAAGCCTCAGAAGAACCCTCGAAAGAGTACTCTTCCCGCAACCGGATTCGCCGACGAGTCCAAGTGTCTTTCCTTTCATCAGGGAGATGTCCACTCCGTCCACCGCCTTGATCACGACTTTCCTGTTCAGAAAGAAAGAGGAAGAAACGTTGAAATATTTCTTTATCCCCGAAGCCCTCAGTACCGGTTCTTCTTCAACGGCCTTCTGCGCGCGCGGTTCCCCTGTACCCATTCCGGCACGATCGATCATCTTGCCTCCCCCTCGGAAAGCCAGCATTTTACGAAGTGTTTTTCACCCGTCATGAACAGTGGCGGGTCGTTCAGAAAACATCTCTCCTCCCTTTTCGGGCAACGGTCGCTGAACCTGCATCCCGATGGAAGGTTCATCGGATCGGGAACGCGGCCGGGTATCACCTTGAGCCTCGCCTTCCCGGCTTCAATCCTTGGGATCGAAGCAAGAAGCCCCTCCGTGTAGGGATGCCTCGGATCGGAGAAGATATCGGTAACGGGCGCTTCCTCGACCGCCGTACCGGCGTACATGATAATCACCCTCTCGGCCATCTGAGCGACTACCGAAAGATCATGCGTGATCAGCAGAACCGCCATCGACATCCTCTCCCTCAGGTCGACTAGAAGTTCCATGATCTGCGCCTGGACGGAGACATCCAGGGCCGTGCTCGGTTCATCGGCTATCAGGAGTTTCGGCTGACAGCTCAGGGCCATCGCGATCATTACTCTCTGCCTCATCCCCCCGCTCATCTGATGAGGATAGCTCGAATACCTCCGATCGGGATCGGGGATCCTGACAAGCCGGAGCATCTCCACAGCCTTCGCGCGCGACTCCCTCTTTCCCAGCCGCTGGTGAAGGCCGATCGCTTCGCGTATCTGTTCTCCACAGGTGAAAACCGGATTGAGGCTGGTCAGGGGTTCCTGGAATACTATGGCGATATCGTTTCCCCGGATCTTTCTCATTTCCTTTTCCGGGATCGACAGGAGGTCTTTTCCTTCAAAAAATATCGAGCCTCCGGTGATCCTTCCCGGAGGATCGGAGATCAGCCTCATTATCGAAAGTGCCGTGACGCTTTTACCGCATCCCGATTCTCCCACAAGACCGACCGTCTCTCCATGGCCGACCTGAAACGAGAAGCGGTCTACCGCTCTGGCCCGTCCCTCGTACGTCTGGAATTCGGTCGTCAATTCCCTTACATCGAGCAGTCTGTCCATATCGTCCCCACGTCAGGTGAACTGGACCGGATCGAACGCGTCCCGGAGCCCGTCTCCGAGGAGGTTGTATCCGATGACCGTTATAATTATAGCGAGACCTGGAAATGTAGAGACCCACCAGGCATCGAGCAGGACCTCGCGGCCCTGGAAGACCATCTGACCCCAGCTGGGAGCGGGGGGCGGGACTCCCAGGCCGAGAAAACTCAGCGCCGCCTCGGCAAGGATTATCCCTCCGATCCGGAGAGTGGCTGAAATTATTATCACTGTCAACGTATTAGGTATCAGGTGTCGCAGAATGATCCTTCTTTTTCCCGCGCCTAGCGCCTCGGCGGCCGCCACGAATTCCTTTTCCTTGACAGTCAGTATCTGCGCCCTCACAAG
This sequence comes from Candidatus Krumholzibacteriota bacterium, assembly GCA_016932415.1. NCBI lineage: Bacteria > Candidatus Krumholzibacteriota > Candidatus Krumholzibacteriota bacterium. The sequence continues at coordinate 367,564 of JAFGCX010000010.1, read as the reverse complement.
CCTTGTAGTCGCCATCCAGCTTGTCGCGCCCAGAAGTATAATGATCAGCCAGATGGAACGCGAAAAAAGAGCGATGCATGTAAGGAGGAGAAAGAGCCTCGGTATCGCCATCAACGCGTCAACGATCCGCATTATTATCGAATCGACTACACCTCCGGCATACCCGGCGAGAGCTCCTACCGCCGTTCCTATCAGCACGGAGATGGCGACAGCCACGAATCCGATCGTTAGCGATATCCGCGATCCGTAAAGGACGCGGGCGAGGATATCCCTTCCGAATTTATCAGTTCCGAGCGGATGACCGCTTCCCGGCGGAAGATGCCGCATCGAAGGAAGATCACCGTGGCTTACCGGATCGCCGGTCACTATGAGTGGCGCGAAGATCGCGGCAAGGTAGAGCGTGAGCACTATCACTGCTCCTGCCATCCCCATCGGGTTCGATCTGAATCGGATCCATCCCGACGACCACAGACTCTTCCCTTTTTTCCTTTTCATATCTGATCCTCGCGAACTCTCCATTACCGCGGGTCTCCCCTGCCCCCCGCCGGTGGTCCATTTCCTATCGGCCTGAACCTTTCCCCGAAGCTATCCTCGGATCGAGAACGGCGTATCCGACATCGGCGGCGAGGTTTCCCAGGATCACCATCACCGTGACGACAAAATTCACCGCAAGAACGACGGGATAATCCCTCGAAAAGATCGAATCGACCATAAGGGCTCCCATCCCGGGCCATGAAAAGATCTTCTCTATTATTACCGCTCCTCCGAGAAGAAAGGGCAGGCTCATACCGATTATTGTGACGACAGGTATAGCGGCGTTCCTGAAGGCGTGCTTCAGATAGACTGATTTCTCGGGCAGCCCCTTGGCCCTGGCGGTCCTGATATAATCCTCTCGCAGGACATCGAGCATGCTGCCCCTCATATACCGGGCCATCCCCGCCGCTGACGCTACTCCGAGAACAAACGCGGGGAGGATGAGGTGAGCGGCTCTGTCGACGAAAAGGGCGAAACCACCTGGATCAGAGACACCTATCGATTGCATATGCGATGAGGGAAGGATCTCGAACTTCAGCGAGAAGAGCAGGATCATCATAAGAGCGAGCCAGAACGAAGGTATGGAATAGACGAATAACGCCCCGACAGTGCTCAGCCTGTCGAAAAGCGTATATCTTCTTACCGCCGATATCATGCCCAGTGCCATGCCGATGACTATATACAGGGAGAGAGCGGCCACCGTCAATCTCAGCGTGTTGGGAATAGCCTCGGACAGGAGATCCCTTACAGGTCTGTTGAATCTCAGGCTCACTCCGAAATCTCCCCTGATAAAACTGTTCATCCATCTGAAGTACTGTTCCAACAGGGGCCTGTCGAGGCCGAGCTGCTCCCTCATCATACGGACCGTCTCGGGAGAAATATCCGGATCGTCATATTTCGCCATCGGATCGCCGGGCGCGAGATGCATAAGAAAAAATGTGATCGTCAGCACGATAACGACCAGAAGGACCGATTGAAGCAACCTGCCGGCTATGAACCTTCCCACCCTGGTTACACCCCGCTTCCCGCCGGGGAAAGGGACCCGGTGGCCTTTTTTTCCGTCATCGAAGCGATCACTCTGATATCTTCCTCTGAAAAGACAAGTGGTTCAAACACGATCTCGAATCTCTTCCGAAAAGCATCGATCATCGCCGCGGCAAAATCTCCTCGAGCGGGCCTTCTTCCCGTCTCCTCCTCGATATTCGTCACTACAGAGTCAAGGGGTGGAAGATCTCCCGGCAGATATTCCACGATCCTTTCCGAGCCCGGCCCGAGCAGGACCGATCCGTGCTGGAGGAAAGAACCGGACCGTCTTCTTTGCGCACTCCCCACTATCTTTCTTCCCCCGGCGGTGATCTCGTGCCTGCTTGTAGAGACCAGACAGGGAGAGACCCCTTCCTTATCCCTTTTAAAGGACCTTCCTCCCGATATCCTCGCTTCGACGCCGAAGAGACGGATCGCGTCGACGATGGCGTAAGAAATGCCAAGGAATGTCTCCTGCAACCCTGCCGGGAAAAAGACACCGCCAAGCGGCGCTGTCACTGAGTAGGTGAGTTCGCCGTCATGAAGAAGAGCCCTGCCACCTGTTATCCTTTTAAGCACATCTACCCGGCCGCGCCTGGCTGCTTCGAGATCGACGACCCGCGCGATATCCTGGTGGAATCCAACGGTGATTGCCGGAGGATCGAAAGAATAGAGCCGCAGGACCGGGCACTTCCCCCATTTACCGCGGTTATCCAGGAGATACTCGTCGACCGCCATATTGGCAGCCCCGGTAGAAGGGGGATCGTCAAGAAGATACCATCGATTCATCAGGTTCCTTTTCGCGATGCCTGCCCGGAGCAATATCATTCACTGTTTTCAAGCGGCCAGCATAGCTCGGGATTCCTTGCCGCTGCCGCCTCGTCGAGACGCCTTACCGGAGTGGTAACGGGCGCTTCGTGCAGGATCCCGGGATTATTCCTCGCTTCACCGGCTATTTTTTCCATTACATCGGCGAAATGATCGAGAGTCTCCTTTTTTTCAGTCTCGACAGGTTCTATCATCAGAGCCTCTTCGACGATCAGTGGAAAATAGACGGTCGGAGCATGAATCCCGTAATCAAGCAGTCTCTTGGCGACGTCGGTCGTGCGCACGCCGTATTGCTTGAGGTTCCTGCCGGATGCGACAAATTCATGCATGCACGGACCCGGATATTTAAGATCGTAGTGCCTGCTGATTTTTTTCATCAGGTAATTAGCGTTGATTATCGCGTTCTCTGCGACCTCCCTTATACCGGTAGCGCCCAGAGCGATTATATAAGCGTAAGCCTTGACCAGGACATTGAAGTTGCCGTACCACGCGTGCACTTTCCCCACGCTTTTTTCCATATCCGAGAAAAAGGTATATCTTTCCCCCTCCTTAAGCACCCTCGGCACCGGCAGGAAATCTCCGAGATGGCTTCTCACGCCAACGGGACCAGACCCGGGGCCTCCACCACCATGAGGGGTGGAAAATGTCTTGTGGAGGTTAAGATGCATTATATCGATCTCAATATCTCCCGGCTTAACGATTCCCAGAAGAGCATTCATGTTCGCCCCGTCCATATAGACGAGAGCTCCCGCCTTGTGGACGATCCCTATGATCTTTTTTATCTCTTTCTCAAAAAGACCCAGGGTATTCGGCAGAGTCAACATGAAGACAGCCGTCTTGTCGTCTATTTCGCGCTCGAGGGCCTCGATATCTACCAGTCCGTCATCGCCCGACGGTATCGTTTTCGGGGTAAATCCGCAGATCACCACGCTCGCCGGATTCGTCCCGTGAGCGGAATCAGGGACAAGAACAGTCTTTCTATCTTCCTTCCTGTCGCGAAAATAGTCGCGCGCTATCATCATCCCGGTCAGTTCGCCGTGCGCCCCGGCGACAGGCTGAAGGCTGAAATGATCCATTCCCGTTATCTCGCAGAGAGATGATTCCAGATCGTAGATCAGCTGCAGGGCTCCCTGCACGTCCGTCTCGTCCTGCAGGGGATGAAGTCCCGTGAAGCCTGAAAGTCCGGCTATCTCTTCATTGACGACGGGATTGTATTTCATGGTACAGCTGCCGAGGGGATACATCCCCTTGTCGATATGGTAATTCTTCGAGGCAAGCTCTACGTAATGCCTTATTACCTCCTGTTCGCCGACAACGGGAAGCGAGGTCGGCGTCTTCCTCGTCAGAAGCATATCGAGCCCCTCGACCGGACAGTCGTTCCGGGGAATGAACGAACCGCTTTTTCCTTCGTAGAATCTCTCAAAGATCGTTCTGCTCATACCCGGACCTCCTTCCCTGCCGCTATGTCGCGGAAAAGTTCAAGCTCTGCAAGAGAACGTTTTTCAGTCACCGCGACCAGAACGGCCCCTTTCCCCAGTTCGGGAAAATCATCTTCAAGCGAAACGCCTCCGAGTATCCCCGATTTCTTCGCCCTGGAAAGAAATCGAGATGCGGGACCGTCGAAGCGGACGACAAATTCCTGAAAGAACTGTTTGCCGAACGGAAGTGTCACGCCGGGGAGGCCTGAGAGCATCTCATAGAGTCTGTGGCTCTTTGCCGCGCTCTGAAGAGCCACTTCCCTGAATCCGTCGTCCCCCATGGTGGAGAGATAGACGGCTGCGGCGAGGGCGCATAATCCCTCGTTGGTACAGATATTCGACGTCGCTTTCTCACGCCTGATATGCTGCTCGCGAGTCTGAAGGGTCATCACATATCCTCTTTTTCCCTCGGAATCGACGGTCGCGCTGATCAGGCGCCCGGGACACTTGCGGATATATTCTTTCCTTGTAGCCATAAAACCGAGCAGGGGACCTCCGAACGACTGGGGAATACCGAGTGATTGCCCTTCTCCGACCGCTATATCGGCTTCATATTCACCCGGAGGAGCTACCAGGGCGAGCGATACCGGATCGACGAGCGCGATCAGCAACGCACCTTTTCCATGAGCCAGGGACGATACGGCTGAAGCATCTTCAAGCAGGCCGAAATAATTGGGCTGAGCGAGGATTACCGCCGCGGCTTTTTCCGAAAGAAGCCTCTCTGCTTCATCAAGATCAACAGTACCATCATCCTTCCATGGTATACTCTCGATCGTTATATGGCGGCCTGCCGAGTAGCTTTCAAGTACCCGGCGGATCCTCTGCGAAAGCGCCGCGGGAACGAGCACCCTGTCGGTCCTCTTGATCGCGCAGGCCATCAGCAGTGACTCTGCCAGGGAGGTCGCGGCGTCGTACATCGAGGCATTCGCCGCGTCCATCGCCGTCAGCCTTGTTATCATCGTCTGGTATTCATATATCGCCTGAAGGGTGCCCTGGCTGACCTCAGCCTGGTATGGAGTATACGATGTGTAGAACTCGCTCCTCGACAGGACATATCTTACCGTCGCGGGAATATATCTGTCATATATCCCCGCTCCGAGAAAGGAGGCCATCTCCGAAGCGGGACTGTTTCGGCGCGCGAGAGCGGCGCAATGGCTGACTACTTCAGCCTCGCTCATCGGAAGACCCAGCTTGAGATCGCCTTTGACCCTGAGTTCTCTGGCGACCGGCTCGATAAGTTCATCGAAAGAAGAGACCCCTATATAACCGAGCATCTCTTTTCTGTCACGGTCGGTATTCTGAACATAGCTCATCTGCTCATCCTCTTGGTTTAGCTTTTCTGTATTTACTGACTCTCACCAAGAAATTCCTGATATTTCTCGTGGTCCAGCAGGTTGTCGAGTTCACTCATATCGCTCATCTTTACCTTGATGAACCAGCCATCCTCGTAAGGACTCCTGTTTATGATCTCGGGATCGTCGATAAGGTCCCCGTTCACCTCTATCACCTTTCCACTGATCGGTGAAAATAGCTCGGCGACGGTCTTGACCGCTTCGATAGTGCCTACAGGGTCTGTCTGCCTTATCTCCGAATCGACCTCTGGAAGTTCTACGTAGACTATGTCCCCGAGTTCGCCCGCCGCATAATCGCTGATCCCTATCGTCGCTATCTCATCCTCGATAAAAACCCATTCATGGTCCTCTGTGTACAGGCATTCTTCCGGAACCATATTCCACCATCCTTTCTTCTTCACCTTCTAATCGTTCACGTGACTCGCGTAAAACGGCATCCTGGCCCTCGCGGCACTGACCGGTCTGTTCCTGATCTCAACAGCCAGGCCCGAAGCATCTTTCGGAAGCGACCGCTCTACCAGGGCCATCGCCAGCCCCTTTTTCAACGTTGGAGAAAAAGTCCCCGACGTGACTTTTCCAACTACTTTTCCATCGTGCAGAACATTGTAACCCTGCCGCGGAATACCCCTGCCCTGAAGCTCAAGCCCGATCAGTTTCCTCCCCGAACCGGCTTCTTTTTCGGCAACAAGGGCTCCGCGCCCGACAAAATCATCCTTTTTCAATTTGACGACCCAGGAAAGCCCCGCCTCAAGAGGCGAAGTATCCTCGTCTATCTCGTGCCCGTAGAGACAGTAGCATGGCTCGAACCTCAGCGTATCTCTCGCGCCGAGCCCGATCGGCGCCGCCCCGTATTCACCACCTTCCTCAAGTAGAAGGTCCCAGACAGATGCCGTCATATCCCAGGGCAGATATATCTCGTAGCCGACTTCTCCCGTATACCCGGTCCTCGAAAGAATGATCTCGCTGCCTTCATGTTCGAAGGTAAAAAACCGGTAATACCCCAGTCCGGCAAGCTTTGCCGAAACGGGAGCACAGAAGGAACTGCCAAGCAGGAGATCCCTTGAAGCCGGCCCCTGGACAGCGATCTGTCCGTAACCGCTCGATCTGTTTTCGATCCTTACGTCGCCTTTCTGTATCCCGAGCAGATGCTGGTATATCTTTCCCGCGTTGACCGCGTTGACGACAAAGAGGATCCTCGACGAGGAAAACCGGTAGACGAGAAGATCGTCAAGTACCTTTCCCTTTTCGTTGCAACATACCGTATAACATATCTGCCCGTCGTCAAGCTTTGAAACATTATTTGAAACGGCAAAATCGGCAAATTCGAGGGCTGACTCACCCGTTATCTCGATCTCGCCCATATGGCTGACGTCGAAGAATCCTACCTTGTTTCTCACCCTCTCATGTTCGGCGACGATCCCTTCAAAAGAAACAGGCATCATAAAACCGGCAAAATCGACTATCTTTCCTCCCGAATCGACGTGCGACTGGTAAATCGGTGTTTTTAGCGCCATAAGTCACTCCCGTTGTAAGACCGGCTTCGCGCGAACCGTGCGGCGCCGGACAAGTTTCAGTGCTTCCCTTTTTTATTCCCTGCTGCTTCCGCCTTTCTTCCGGAAATGACAGCCTGATCCTGTTGCCCCGCTCTATTGACAGGCCTGAGCTGGTCTTTCAGCATCTTTCCTGTCCAGGAACTGTCGCATCCTGTTATTCCAGCCGGAGCTCCCGCGTATATCACTTCTCCTCCGCGCTCACCCCCCTCGGGGCCAAGGTCGATTATATGATCGGCATGCCGGATAATATCGGGATTGTGCTCTATGACAAGAACCGTGTTCCCCCGATCAACAAGCCTTCCCAGAACAGCCATAAGGAGTTTGACATCCTCGAAGTGCAGGCCGGTACTCGGTTCATCGAGAATATAAAGGGTCTTGCCCGTTCCGACCTTGCTTAGTTCCGAGGACAGCTTCACTCTCTGCGCCTCGCCCCCCGAAAGAGTAGTCGCAGGCTGTCCCAACCTTATATATCCCAACCCCACATCCTGAAGGACCTGGAGCTTGCGTCTTACAGAAGGGATATTCTCAAAGAAATCTATCGCTTCGTCAACGGTCAATTCCAGTACTTCGGCAATATTCCTGTTTTTGAAGAAGACCTCGAGCGTCTCCCTGTTGTATCTTTTACCCTTGCATTCCTGGCAGTGCACGTAGACGTCCGGCAGGAAATGCATCTCTACCTTTATCATCCCGTCCCCGCTACAGACTTCACACCTGCCCCCTTTTACGTTGAAACTGAACCGTCCCGGTCTGTATCCCCTGATCTTCGATTCCGGAAGCCGTGAAAAAAGATCTCGAACAGGCCCGAAGATTCCTGTATAGGTAGCCGGATTCGATCTCGGGGTCCTTCCTATGGGGGACTGGTCTATATTGATCACCTTGTCGATATTTTCCGCGCCGTCGATTCCGTCATGGGGACCGGGCAATTTCCTGCTTCTGAAGAATCTTCTGTGCAGCGCCCTGAAGAGTATATCGTTGACCAGGGTGCTTTTTCCCGAGCCGGAGACGCCAGTGACGCATATAAGTTTTCCGATCGGGAAGGCAACGTCAATATTCTTCAGGTTATTCGCTCTCGCTCCCCTGAGGACCAGGTCGACACCGCTTCCTTCCCTCAACGGCGGGCCGGAGTCTGAGACGGTATCGGTCCGCAGGAACCTGCCAGTGAGGCTTCCGGCAGTCTCGATTATCTGTTCCGGAGAACCGGCGGCCACGAGATACCCTCCATGCTCACCCGCGCCGGGACCGAGATCTATCACGTGGTCGGCGGCCAGGATCGTCTCCCTGTCGTGCTCTATCACAATAACGGTATTTCCCGCATCCCTCAGTTCCTTCAAAGTAGCTATGAGACGGGCGTTATCCCTCTGGTGAAGACCGATCGATGGTTCGTCGAGAATATAGAGGACTCCGACAAGCTTCGATCCTATCTGCGTTGCAAGCCTGATCCTCTGAGCCTCTCCTCCGGCGAGAGTACCGGCCGACCTGTCAAGAGCAAGATAATCAAGTCCGACATTCTTCAGAAAATCAAGTCTTGAAGTGATCTCTTTCAGAAGAGGTTCTCCGACTATGCTGTCATTCCCGCTGAATTTAAGGTCAGAAAAGAATTCTGCCGCGTTGTCTATCGTAAGGTGGGATATTTCGGCTATATTCCTGCCGGCCACAAGGACGGAAAGGCTCTCTTTGCGAAGCCTGCTTCCTCCGCATTCACGGCAATCGGCCGATATCATGTATGTCTCAATCCATTTTCTGACCGCCTCGGAACCTGTCTGATGATATCTGCGCCTCAGGTTGGGTATGATCCCTTCCCACCGGGTCGTGTATTCACCCCTTCCCTTTTTAAAATCATAGTGCACAGTGATCTCGTCGTCGGAACCTTCCAGGATGATCTTCCTGTTTTTTTTCGACAACCTCTCGAAAGGAGTATCGAGAGAAAACCTGAATAGCTTGCTCAGAGCTTCAAGCCTGAGCCTGAACCAGTTATCCTTTATCAGCCCGACCGGGGCGAGCGCACCTTCGCGGATACTGAGCGAGCTGTCCGGGACGACCAGCTCCATGGAAAAATCGATCGTGGTTCCGAGACCGTGACATCCCTCACACGCTCCATAAGGAGAATTGAAGGAAAATATCCTTGGCGATATCTCCCCGAGTCCCCCTCCGCACCATGGACATGAATATTCGAGACTGTACAGGGTCTCATCTTTTCCCTGCTCGACGAGTATCACGCCGCCTCCAGCCACCGCGGCGGTCTCCGCCGAATCGGAGAGCCTCCGTTCGATCCCCGGCCTGATCTTCAACCTGTCGACTATGACCTCTATATCGTGTTTTCTGTTTTTATCTATCTTTATATCGTCTCCGTCAAGGCCGAATACCTTTCCATCGACCCTGACGCGCGTATAACCATCTTTCGACAGTTTGCTCAGCAGAGCCCGGTGTTCTCCCTTTCGTCCCCTGACGACCGGAGCCATGATGACAAGGGCGGAACCTTCCTGGCTTTCCATGATCCTGTCTACTATCTGTGATACCGTCTGCCGGGAAATCGTCCGGCCGCAACCGGGGCAGTGGGGAGTACCGGTGCGCGCGAAGAGGACCCTCAGATAATCATGGATCTCGGTAATAGTGCCGACGGTGGAACGGGGGTTGCGCGAGGTCGTCTTCTGGTCGATCGATATTGCCGGAGATAATCCCTCGATGGAATCGACGTCGGGTTTTTCCATCTGTTCAAGAAATTGCCTGGCGTAACTGGACAGCGACTCGACATACCTGCGCTGGCCTTCGGCATATATCGTGTCGAACGCGAGAGATGATTTTCCTGAACCGCTCAGGCCGGTTATTACGATAAAAGCGCCCCTCGGCATCCTGAGGGTAAGATTCTTCAGGTTGTGTTCGCGGGCTCCCTTGACAACAAGGTATTCACCGGTCATCTTGTCCTACCTCTTGCCGGAAGCGATGCGTGGGCCCCTGCGTCAATCTCCGGCCTCGTCTTTCTTTTCCACGCCATTGATCCTGTCGAGCGCTTTCCTGGCTATGGAGCCCCAATCGGAGTTCTCACCATGAGCATTGACTATCCTCTCATATATCTGAACCGCCTGTTCGGTCTGCCCAAGCCTCTCGTAACAAATAGCCGCCTCCAGCTTGGAGGTGATCCCCCACATACCACCTGTCCTCAGGTACGGGACCCTGAGAAATTCTCTGACTGCTTCCTCGCACCTGTCAAGGTTCTTCAGGCTGATCCCCGCCCAGTAATGCGCTCGGCCTCTCTGTTCTTCATTCGCGGCGATCCCCGGTATCCTGACATATACTTCCCTTGCCAGTTCAAACCTGCCCGATTGTGAGTAACAGAATCCCAGGTTGAAGAAGAGTTCGACAATATCTTTATGTCCGGGGAATCTTTCGCACAACATGTACCATGCTTCACCGGCTTTTCCCCACTCTTCGAGCTCCTGGTTTATCATCGCCATATTTTTAAGCGCCATGAAGACGAACGCGTCGTCCCTGGACGCTTCCGCCGCAAGCGAGTAGTTCTGCGCGGCGAGATTGAGATTTTCCGACTGGTAATGAGCCGATGCCAGCTTGAAGTAAGCTTTGTCAAGAATCGGCGTGTTGGGGGATTCCCTGAGGAACAGATTGAGCTTATCTATCGCTTCGGCGTTTCCGCCGCGCTTCAGATCACAGACTGCGATATGATAGAGCGCTTCAGCGGCCGGTCCTGTTCCCGGAAACCTGCTCCTTAAAAGCTCCAGAGTCTCTCCGGCCTTGTCACAATGGCCGTTGGCAGCTTCCATCTTTCCCTTCTCGAGCATTACGGCGGATATCCCTTCGCATCCCGGAGAATATTCAAGAAGACGCTGGAGATCCCTCGATCCCTCCTTAATATTTCCATCGCGGAACCGGGCGCTTGCCATTCCGGTCAGCACGCGGCACGTATCGATCCCTTCGAATCTAATCGCGTCTGAAAAAGCTTTTATGGAACCGGCGTAATCACCTGTCTCATACAGGACTTCGCCATAAAGCACCTGATTGATCCCTTTTCTTTCGATCTTTACCAGCTCTTCTATCAGGACCCTCGCCTCTTCGGCTTTTCCCCCGGCGAGGAGATTCTCGCCAAGCCTGGAGAGGACCCTCGCTCGGAGGCTTTTTGACAGGTTTTCGTCAGTCGACAGGGATACGAGGATCGAGTCGCTGCGGTCATATTCTCCGAGCCTCTGAAGAGTGATCGATTCCCTGTAGGCCGCTTCATCGGCAAGCGGACTTTCGGGGTAGAGGCTTCCCAGAAAACTGTATGCCTCTTTCGCTCCAGTGAAATCCTGCAGGTAATAGAGGCAATCCCCGATCCTCAACTGGCACTTCGACCTTATCGGACCGGGTGACGGGGAATCGAGAGACCTCGAATAGGAGTCGAGCGCCTTTTTGTACTCCCTCATCGAGAGAAAGAGCTCTCCAAGATCGTACAGGACAGGGGCTGTCCTTTCATCGCCGCTGTTTTCGTCGACAAAGGAGGTCAAAGCCCGGGCCGCCGCTTCCTGCTGCCCTTTCATCCTCAACAGGTACCCTGTCTTAAGAAGGGCTTCCTTTCTGAAAGAAGCCGGCGGATCGCCTTGAAGTATACTGCTGAAGACGACGAGCGAACTGTCGACAGCCCATCCTTCTCCGGACCTGGCTCTGTCATAGAGAAGATCCGCTTTAGTCGAGACCGCCCACCACATATTCTCCCCGCTGCGGTAATACCCCGTAAATTCATCGAGTCTCTTTATCTGGTCTTCAAGATTCCAGTCTCCGAGCCTGTTTTCCAGATAAGCCCTGTGGGACAGGCCTCCCCAGTATGTGCCTGGTGCCCGGCTTGCTACTTTCGACCAGAATCCGACCGCGTCACCCAGGAGTCTTTTCTCTTCCTTTCCAGCGAGGAGAGATTTCTCATAGATCCTTTTTTTTGATTTTCCCTTGTAATAAGCCACCTTCATCCATAGGGAATCGGGCAGGTCCGTTTCTTTCAGCCGGTCGAAAAACGCGAATGCATGCTCAGGCCTGTCCGCCTTATCGAGAAGGATTATTCCGACATCGACATACCTCTCCGTTATCGAGGCGGATCCTGCCGCGATCCGTGCCAGGTCCGATATCGGATCTCCGCTTTTACGGTCGCGCAGCCGCAGTATCGCCATCCGCTCTTTAGCTTCTCCGGAATATCTTCCATCGGGAAATACACTCAGCAGCTGATCGAACCTGTCCAGTGCCCTTGTCGCGTCCCCGATCCCGTCGAGCGTGCTCGCAGATCTCCACAGAGCTTCCTCATGAGTCTCCAGACCATCTTCGAGCGCGATGACCATATCCCAGTATCTCAGTGCCGACAAGGTATCGCCTGATCCCTCTATCGCCAGTGAAGCCAGTTGGTTGAGGATCGAACCATGTTCGGCGCGCCTGGCGTCCTCGATGAGAGCGAGTTGCAACCTTGCCTCTGCTTCCTCACCGCGTCCGTCCTCGATAAGGAGCTTCGCTTCGAGTCGCAACGCCTCCACGAGCAGAGGCGAACTGCTCCACCGGTGCCTGAATTCCCTGAGCTCCTCGAGGGCTTTCCCTTTCTCCGCGCGGGAAGCAAGGATCTTTCCCCTCAGAAGACTTACTGCTCCCGTCGAGTCCTGCCCCGTCCCCTCTCCTCTCCATCTGTCGATGAGAGTAAGCGCTTTTTTAGTTTCTCCCAGCTCCCAGGCCGATTCAATCGCTTTTCTGTACACATCCGGACGCGAAGGCGAATCGGGGAAATCGTTCAGAAAATGTTCCGATTCCCTGAGGAAAGAAGGGATGTTTCCCTCAGCGCCAGTCACATCAAGGATTCTCAGAACAGCCTTTTCCCTCAGGATATCTTCCTTGTAACGACCGGCGGCTTCCTTGAAAAAATTCCCCGCGGCAGGATACTCTCCTCTGGCGAACGCGTCTTCCCCCAGCCGCATAAAAGCCAGGGCTGCTACCGGTGATTTTGAATACTCCGAGGTAAGTCTCTCCAGTACCGAGGCAGCTTCGAGGTCCCTTCCGATCTCCTGAAGAGAGGCGGCAAGGTTGTAAAGGGCTCTCGGCTGAAGTCCGGGGAAATCCTTCGAGTCGGTGAGTCTTCTCAGGACAGAGGCCGCTTCATGCGGCTCTCCCGCCATCAGTATCGACTCTCCGGCGGAAAGAAGAGCCTGGCCTACCAGCGGACAATCGGGATATACTTCATCTATCATCAGGAATTCGTCAGCCGATTCCCTGTATCTTTTTAATACCTTGAAGATGTCGCCCCTGTAATACCTTGCCTTGCACGCATCTTTATGGCCTGAGTATGAAGTGAGCATCGTTTCAAAGACATCGAGAGCTTCGCTCGCTTTTCCGGCCTTCATCCACGATTCGCCCGCGTTGAACAGGGCGTCCGGCCTGAGGACGCTTCCGGGGTATTTCTCTGAAAAACGGATATATTCCTCCGCCGCGGCGATATACATCCCGTCGCGCTGAAGCCGGCTGGCAAAACGGAAATCATCCGTCTCTCCAGCCTTTACCGCGGAGGTCAGGGGTGGCAGAATAAAAAACAGCAGCAGCGCTGCGTGAAACCCGTTCAAAGATCGTCCATTCAAAGAAATTCCTCCTTGAAAGAGGAAGAAAAACTAAAAAAGTATTAGTAAATTAGCAGATGGGCCCTGCAAGGTCAACAGGGAAGCTGCGCCGACCCGACCTTTCTCCCGCCGGAAGGAGTCACCTGGCGGTCCGGCTGGCGCGCCTGACGCCATCGGCTACGGAGAAAGCCTGTTGATCAGCCTTGGGAATGGGATCGTCTCTCTTACATGCTTGATCCCGCATATCCAGGCGAGCGTCCTTTCGACACCGAGGCCGAAACCTGAATGAGGAAAGGTGCCGTATCTTCTGAGATCGAAATACCAGTCGAACGCCTTTTCAGGGAGTCCGTGCTCTTTGATCCTTTTCCTGAGAAAATCGAGATCGTACGCTCTCTGGCCTCCACCGATTATTTCCCCGTACCCTTCCGGCGCCAGAAGATCTACGGAAAGGCTGAGATCCTTGTCATCGGGATCCTGTTCCATATAGAACGCCTTGATCGCCGCCGGGAAACGGTGGACAAAAAATGGCCTGTCGTAATCCTCTGTCAGTACGGTCTCGTCATTCCCCCCGAAGTCTCCTCCGGTCTGGAATTCGACCCCTTTCTTTTTGAGGATGGCAGCCGCCTCCATGTATGAGACCCTGGGAAACGGCGGCTGGACCTTTTCCAGAGGAGTAACATCCCTCTCAAGAACATCGACGAGCGTGGAGCGATGATCCTCGAGGGCACGGCCGACTATATCGACTATAAAATCCTCGGCAAGCTGCATGATATCGTCAAGATCGGCAAAAGCGACTTCAGGCTCCACCATCCAGAATTCTATCAGATGCCTTCTCGTCTTCGATTTCTCCGCCCTGAACGTGGGACCGAAACAGTATACCTTTCTGAAAGCGGCCGCAGTCGCTTCGTTGTAAAGCTGCCCGCTCTGAGTAAGATACGCCTTGTCCCCGAAATAATCGGTCTCGAAAAGGGTCGTCGTCCCCTCGCAGGCGTTCGGGGTGAATATCGGCGTATCGCAGAGGATAAAGCCCCGGTTGTCGAAAAAATCCCTTATATACCGGATGAGGCTTGCCCTGATCCTGAGAATCGCGTTCTGCCGCGAACTCCTCAGCCAGAGATGCCTGTTATCCATGAGAAAAGTGCTGCCATGTTCCTTCGGGGTGATCGGGTACTCCTCCGCCACCTGGATGATCGAAAGACCCGTCACTCCAAGCTCAAAACCCCCCGGCGCCCTTGAATCCTCGCGAACCATGCCTTTTATCTCGATCGACGATTCCTGCGTGATCGTCTTCGCCGCCTCGAACTGCTCATCACCGACAAGAGTCTTTTCCACTATGCACTGGATTACACCCGTCCCGTCGCGGAGTTGAAGGAAGATTATGCTGCCGCTGGAACGAAAATTATATACCCAGCCTTTGAGAAGTACTTCCTGACCACTGAATCTGCTTATTCCTGAAATCTCTGCCGGCTGCATCGCCTTATCCCTCTTTCTGTCAAAACAACACGAACAGTCAATATATATAAATATGCTATATATCTATGTAACACCCGGAGAGGCCGGTGTAAATGATGAAATACCACAGTCGATGATTATCTCAGTCGTCTCCCCTTACGGCATGATAATTGCCGATGTGGAATCAAAAGGACCTGTGAGGCAGATACTACTGCTGGAAATGGCGCTTTTTGATCATGAAAGGCATTAAGGTACAACAAGTTATGGCGCGAAGGACAGTCACCGCTATTATCTGCGTATTTCTCTGCAGTGCATTATGCGATAATATTTTCGCTAACTCATTGGAAAATATATCCAACCCTGTCTTGAGAGAATATTCGGCAGAGCGGCTTCAGGAGGGTGCGCCTTCTCTTGAAACAGCGTCAAGGGTGATATACAGCGAAGCGGTAAGACAACTCGACGCTGGAAATTATGAAAAAGCCAAAGGATTGCTGATCCTTAGTGGCTCTGTCTCCGGGAGCAATCCGGATCCTTTCTTCACTCTCGCCCGGGTGGAACTGTTGCGAGGTTCACCCGATTTTCTGTTCCACCTTATCGAAGGGTTTAAACATCAGGCCTGGAGTCTCCGCAACCAGGGACTTCTCGCGCTCAACCTCGCGATACATCTCGCCGCCTCGGCTCTAATAGCGCTCGCGTTGACGCTGGTCATAATGATCTTCAAATACTGGCAATTCATAAATCACAAGACGCAGGAAGCGTATTCGAAAAAATATTCATTCCCTCCTTCGAAATATATCGGGATATTGATCATCATCTCGCTGCTGGTGATGCGGCTCGGAGCGGCGATCTATATAGCTATACTTATCAGCACTCTGTGGATGTTCATGACAAGAAGGGAAAAGACCGCTGTTACTTTCCTCGTCATAGTCACAGGGATCATCTCCGTCACTGCTCCACTCTCCAACATGGCAATACCGGCGATCGACCGGAACAGCATAACCGGCAGGCTGGCCCTTCTGAACGAATCGGGCGGAAACCAGGGGCTCATCGATTCGATCGACAAAATCGAAGGCGCGCGGTTCGAAGGAGCGAAAGAGTTCGCGCTCGGAACGCTGATGTACAGGATCGGACGATACGAAGAAGCAAGGACACATCTGCTTGCTTCGGTCTCTGCCGACGGAAGTTTCGCTCCCGCCTATCTGAACCTGGGAAATGTCTATTTCATGCAGGCGGATTATAACAAGGCGCTGGCCGGGTACCAGAACGTCCTTGCGATCGATTCGACGAACGCGGTCGCTCACTTCAATATAGGTCAGGCGTATATCAACAAGATGCTCTTCGCCGAATCAAGCAGAGCGCTGAAACAGGCCAGTTCGCACGGGATCGAGAAATTCAGGGATTATCACCCATCGACCAGGTTGAGAGATCTTTCGGTCTATGACCAATCCTTCCCTAACCGGTACCTGTGGTCGATGGCAAAGGATGAAGCTGCTCTTTACGATACTCCCCTGATAGGAGAACTCTTCAGGCCCTGGCTGCTTTTTCCATTCAGATGGCTGGGGTACCTGCTGGGCGGTTCGATATTTCTCGGTATTTTCATCAGCGGCCGGATATCGGGTGACTGGAAAGTATTCAGATGCGCTAACTGCTCAACGGCGACCTGTCCATCCTGCTCGAATCAGGATACCGGACTTTCCCTTTGCGGCGATTGCACAAACCTGATCAACGGACTCTCTAGCGTAAAGGTGATGGAAGCTCTCCTTAGACACAGAAGACAGAAGATCGGACCATCGGGAGGCAGCAAGGCGGGATGGAAAGTGATGATCATCCCAGGCGCTGCCCGCATCTGGTACGGCAGAACAGGTTCGGGCATATGCCATATGATCGTTGATTCCGCCGCGATCCTCACTCTCGTCTGGTCCGGTTTCTATTTCAAGGATCCGCGCGTGCTCATTGCCCCTTCCCCGGTCATAAGGATAGCTCTCCCCGTAATCATACTGACCCTGAGTTACCTGACGACTCTGAGAATAAGACCTGTCCAGGATCAGAAGAACTTCAAGATACTACCTCCCGAATTCCTGCCTGAAGAAAAGCAGGAAAGCAAAAAGAACGCTATGGCTGAAGACACGGTCGAAGAAAAGACCGGGGCGGGCCGGGAGAATTTCGAGGCATTCCTCGATTCACTATAGAGAGGCATGGAGATGGCCCTTGAGGGAAACGCAAAAGATTTTGGACTGAGTGAGATATTTCAGCTGATATCGATCCAGAAAAAATCGGGTATGCTCTCGGTAAACGCCGACAGTAACGCCGCGATATTCTTCAAGGACGGACTGATAATATCTACCAGGGACAGGCGGAACCGCTCAAAGGATCCGCTGAAAGATTATCTCCTCAAATACGGATTCATCAGCAGGGACAAGATGAACAATCTGCAGCAGATCCAGTCGGAATCGAATATGGACCTCACGGAGATATTGCTGTCGGAAAAATATTTTTCAGAAGATGAACTTACCGAGATATTTACCGAACAGATATATGAATCGGTACAGGAAGTCCTCAGCTGGCCCAGGAGTCACTACAAATTCATCATTGGAAAGAATATCCTGTCAGGAGTCAGGTCGTTCTCGGCAATCAAGGTAGAAGGCGTGCTTATGGAGAGCATGCGGAGGATCGACGAGATGCCCGAGATGAAAAGGATATTCTCAAGCGAATCTATGAGGTTCAGTCGCCTTCCGTTTCCCGCCGAAAGAGGATTCTCGATCTCCAGAAACGAGGAAGTGCTCTATGAGCTTCTTGAAACGGAGAGGACGCTTGAATATCTTATAACCAACTCGAGGATGGCAAGATTCACTACATATGAATCGCTCAAGCTGCTTCTTGAAAAAGGGATGCTTGAAATCAAGGAAGATCACGCCGCTGACAGGATCGAAGTGAGTGAGCATATCCCCGAGTTGAAAGTCAAAAACAGATCCGCAGTAATGCCCACCTTCGTCACGCTGGTAGTACTGATCGCCGGTTTCGCCATCGGAGAGTACCTCGTCCCCTTTCTGAGCCCTCCAGGTTGGACGGCAGCGAGCGTCACCATGCCGTTGAAGACCGGTAAAAATATGGGGCTTGAATCAGCGGAAAATATGACCGAGTTGAAAATGCGCCTGCTTGAAGCGAAAGTCATCGAGGCTCTCGAAGAATACGCTGCCACAAGCGGAACGTACCCGTTCACGCTCGAGGTCCTGGCCGCTCGAAAGATCATCCCTGGAAGGATCATTGACAGGGTCCAGCAGGCAGGGATGATCTATAAGACCAACGAAAGCGGAAGATCGTATTCGCTTGTCAGGAATTGACCGGCAGATGACAGATCGGTCCCCGGGGGGTCAGACTCTTTCCGATCGCGGTTCAGCAAATTTTCTTAAATGGAGAATCTCCCTTTAACAGGGGAGTCAGCGAGGCGACACTGTTGATCGATCTTCCTTTCAGATCTTCCAGCCAGAACAGGCTCCCCAGTCCGAGCTTGTTGCCGATCGACCTTCTGGAATCGATTATCCAGACTCCCTCGCGCCTGAGATCAAAACGGTCTATTTCACTGTTCCTGCCTGAAGGATAAAGAGTAAAAGCGGCTTCATACCGCGCCTCTCTCGCCTCCTCCCTCACCATGGCGTTACTTCTTCCGAACGGATATGACAGAGTCCTGACTTTTCCTGAGGTCACTTCCTCAATGACACTTTTCGAGATTGAAAGTTCCTGCCTGAGATCATCGACTCCAAGCCTTGTCAGATCCCTGTGCGACCGTCCGTGTGAACCGAAAGAAAAACCTCTTTTGTATAGATCGGATACCTCATCCCAACCCATATGATCGAATTTTCTTCCGGGAAGCTGAAGCTCCCATCTGTTCTCTCTGCCGGCATAGGAAGTGACAAGAAATATCAGCGCGGGGATATTCCGCTCTTCAAGAGCTGGAATGGCATTGTCGAGTATCATCCTGTAGCCGTCATCGAATGTAAGCAGCACTTCACGTCCGCTCGAGACCCTTCGACCTGTAACGGCATCGAGATAACTATCCTCACCTATGAACGTGAATCCTGAATCGAGAAGAAAATCGAGCGACGATGCGAATCTTTTCCTTGTGATCCAGGTACCGCCCAGTTCAAAACCGGTGACCTTGTGAAACGCGAGGACCTTCGGAATATCGACGCGCGGCGGCCCCCACCTGATTTTCCAGGTGCAGAAGACCGCCAGAACGGTGATGACGATCAGGACAGGAGCCAGAAACCACGACATCCTATCCTCCCTGCCCGGTATGTCCAAAACCCCCTTCGCCCCTGCCTGTCTCGTCAAGGCTGTCGACGCCTTCCATCTCGACTTCGGGCAAAACAGAGAAGACCATCTGCGCTATCCTGTCTCCGCGGCGTACCGTAAAATCCTCGTCTCCGAAATTGTAAAGGATCACTCCGACTTCTCCCCTGTAGTCGCTGTCTATCGTACCGGGGCTGTTCAGAAGACCGATCCTCTTTTTGAGGGCAAGTCCGCTCCGTGGACGGATCTGCGCCTCAAAACCTTTTGGTATCGACAGTTCGAACCCTGAAGGGATGACGGCGGCCTCTCCAGGAGGTATGACGATCTCTTCCGTGCACGCGGCGCATATATCGTATCCGCTCGACCCGCCGGTCATCCGCCTTACGGCAGGCAACCCGTCATGTCCGGGAAGATACCTGATCGACACCTTTACCTTAAGCGGGTCGGGAGTCATTACGCGATCCCTTTCAGTTTTTTTGGTCCGACATTGACGTAGATATGATTCTCGTCACCGAGGTACTTCTCAGCGACCCGCATCAGATCGTCCAGGCTGACTTCTTCAATACTCTTTATCAGGGAAGGCAGTGAGAGATACCTGTCATAATGAAAATAGTTATGAAAGAGTCTGAACATCCTGCTGTCGACGCTTTCGATACCGAAAATGACAGACCCCTTTATCTGCGCTATAGCGCTCTCGAGTTCTTCTTTCCTCAGGCCGTCGCTCATGATCTTTACTGTCTCCCTTTTGTAAAGATCGACAGCCCGGGAAAGGTTTTTCGGATCGACGGAGAAGAATGTGGAGAAAGCTCCCGTATCCTTCCAGAAATTCACGCTTGAAAAGATCGAATAGGCGAGCCCCGACTCTTCCCTGAGTGACTGAAACATCCTTGATGATACTCCTCCGCCGAGAATATTCGAAAGGACGAGAAGCGGATATCTTTCAGGATCAGAGGCCGAACCGACTCTTACACCGGCGCAGATATGCGACTGCGAAAGATCCGAACGTCTCACATGCACTGAACGTTTCTGTTTGAACCGGGGAAGCTTCCTTTCGGCCGCGGCCGCTCCCGGGGAGAACCTGAATCTCCTGTCCAGAATGGAGACTACCTTATTGACCGGAATATTGCCTATAAAGACAAGGACTGCGTTTTGAGCGTTATATGTCCTGCGGCGGAAGGAGATCAGTCTTCTCCTCGTTGAACCGGCAACGTCTTCGATACTTCCCGTCACTGGATAACCAAGCTGGTTGCCATAATATAGATTCTGAAAGAAATACTCATAGGCGCTCTCTTCGGGCGAATCGGCAACGGACCTGATCTCTTCCATTATGATCTTTTTCTCAATGGGAAGGGCTTCCAGCGGAATCGAGGGATATAGGACTATATCAGCGAAAATATCGGCCAGGCTCTCAAAATTCTCCTCGAGGACCTTGCCGTGATAACAGGTCTCCTCCTTGCCCGTATACGCGTCCCATTGCCCTCCGATCGTCTCGAGGTCGAGAGCTATCTCAAGAGCAGACCGCGCCACGGTACCTCTGAATACCATATGTTCGAGAAGATGTGAATATCCCCTTTCAGAGGACTTCTCATCTCTCGATCCCCTGGTGATCCAGACACCGAATGCTACTGTCGGAGATACGGGATTGCGCTGATAGAGCAGCCTGGCGCCCGATTCAAGGACAATTCTCTGAGGCCGGGGCAATTTAAGCATAAGGCATTTTAAAGAAGGACCTTACGGCTCAGCCGTATCTTCCCTTCCCTGTCTATACCGATGACTTTAACTTCAAGCTCCTGCCCGAGTTTAAGTACGTCTTCCACATTATTGATCCTCTTGTTATCGATCTCTGATATATGCAGAAGTCCATCCTTACCGGGAAGTATCTCAACGAAAGCGCCGAAGGTGACGATGCTCTTTACCGTGCCTTTATATATCTTGTCCAGTTCCGGTTCGGCGGTAATAAGATTGATCATCTCAAGAGCCTTGTCTCCCGAAGCCTGGTCTACCGCGGCGATTGCGACTGTACCATCATCATCGATATCTATCTTGGCACCAGTCGTGTCCTGGATATGCCTGATCATCTTGCCCCCCGGGCCGATGATCTCCCTTATCTTGTCGACCGGAATCTTGATCTGGACGATCTTCGGGGCAAACGGGGATATTTCCTCGCGCGGCTCCGGCATCACTTCAGCCATGATATCCAGTATCTTCAATCTCGCCTTGCGGGCCTGTCCGATCGCTTCCTTCATCACATCGCGGGATATCCCCATGATCTTTACATCCATCTGGAAGCCGGTTATTCCCTTTGAAGTCCCTGTCACCTTGAAGTCCATATCTCCCAGGTGATCCTCAAGACCGAGAATATCGGTAAGGATCGCGTATTTTTCACCTTCGAGTATCATTCCCATCGCCACGCCCGCTACCGGACCGATGACGGGTACTCCGGCATCCATCAACGAAAGGGATCCTCCGCAGACCGAGGCCATTGAACTTGAACCGTTCGATTCCATGATGTCGGAGACGACCCTGATCGTATATGGGAATATGTCTTCCTTGGGAAGGACAGGTCTTATAGCCCGCTCGGCCAGAGCGCCATGACCGATCTCCCTGCGCCCGGCTCCTCTGAAAAATCCTACTTCGCCTACGCTGTAAGGGGGAAAATTGTAATGAAGCATGTATTTTTTCCACGACTCTCCATCCAGAGCGTCGATCCTCTGTTCATCCTGGGATGTCCCAAGGGTGGTCACTACGAGACTCTGCGTCTCTCCCCTTGTGAAAAGAGCGCTTCCGTGAGTTCTCGGAAGGACGCTTACTTCGCAGGTAATATCTCTTATCTCGTCATACTTCCTGCCGTCAGTCCTGACCTTCTCGTCAAGTATCATCTTTCTTACGACAGTGCGTTCTATCTCGTGCATTATCGCTGATATATCTCCCGATGATTCAGGAAATTCATCTTCATATTTCAGAATCGCTTCGTCGGTAAGGGCGGCAAGAGCGTTTCCCCTGACATGCTTTCCTTTCAACCTGCATCTGCGGTCTACTTCGCCTGTATATTCTTCGACCAGCCTGGTCTTGAGAGATTCATCGATCTCCTTTGGCGTAAAGCTCCTTTTTTCCGGAATCTCGCATTCAGCGAGAAATTCCCTTTGAAAGGCGTTCAGCTCCCTGATCTTCTCATGCCCGAAGTCGAGAGCTTCCATTATCTTCTCTTCGGATGCCTCATCCGCTCCGCCTTCCACCATGATTATCGCGTCATCTGATCCGGCTATCACAAGCTCGAATCCGCCGTCCTGCATCTGCTCGAAGGTAGGATTAAGAATAAACCCGTCCTCTTTCATTCCCACGCGGACTCCGCTTATGATTCCTTCAAACGGAATATCGGACAGGTTCAGCGCGAGAGAAGCTCCAGTGATACCGAGGACATCGGCCTGATGCTGCTGATCGCTGCTGAGGACTGTCGCCGCTACCTGGACTTCATAATTGAACCCTTCGGGAAAAAGCGGCCTGATCGGTCTGTCGATAAGCCGGCAGCTGAGAGTCTCGCTTTCGCTGGGGCGTCCCTCGCGTTTGAAGAATCCTCCGGGGATCTTCCCTGCCGCATAGAACTTCTCCCTGTATTCAACGAAGAGAGGGAAAAACCCCCTGTCGCTTTCAGCTCCCTTTGAGGCGACGGCTGTGATAAGCACTGTAGTTCCCTGCTCGGTTATAAGCACCGAACCGTCAGCCTGGCGCGCCATCCTCCCTGTCTCGACAATATACTCTCGACCATCAAGGTCCATCTTTTTCTTGATCATATCCTCTTCCTCTCATTCCTCCAATTGCAGCTTTTATTGAACATAGCTACCCTCTGACCCCTTGTTGCATCGCTTAGAGGGGCAAAAGGTTACTTGCGGAGATTAAGTTCCTTAATAAGGCTGCGATATTTTTCGATCCTGTTCTTCTTCAGGTAATCAAGAAGCTTACGGCGTCGGCCAACCATTTTCAGCAACCCTCGCCTGGAAGCAAAATCTTTCTTATGGACCTTGAAATGATCAGTAAGAATGTTGATGCGTTCGGTAAGAAGCGCGATCTGAACTTCGGGAGAACCCGAATCCAGATCGTGAAGCCTGAATTTGCTGATTACCTCTTTTTTCTCGTTCTTTTGCAGTGCCATCGTAACTACCTCCTTCAATATCCGTGTTGAAAACACGATGGCAGCAGAAAGGGCAGGATGCCCGATCCGCCTGATAACTGCCTGCCAGTTAGTACGTAATTCATAAACATACACTACTTATCGATAAAGTCAATACTCTTTTCAAGAATCTTGCGGACTTTTTCCCTGTCCCGCAAAAGTTGTGCCTGAAGCTCGCCGCAACTGGCGAAGTTCTTTTCATCCCGGAGATATTCGAGAAGATGTATCCTCAGCCTGCGGCCGTAAAGATCTCCCGAAAAATCGAAAAGATGCACCTCGATCTTTTCGTCGCCATCGCTGCGGATAGTAGGAGCGGAACCTATATTCATCATTCCATCAAAGATATTCTTTTCCACCTCTATCCTGACGGCATATACTCCGGCAGGAGGCACAAGCTTCTCCCGGTGAGTGATCACGGCGTTGGCAGTCGGGAAATCGAGCTTCCTACCTATACCTTCTCCATGGACTACATCGGCATCGAAGAAATAATGCCTGGTAAGAAGCCGCGCCGCTTCCCGAAGTCTTTTTTCCCTGACATCATCCCTGATCCTCGTGCTCGAGACTGCTTCAGAGTCTATTATGACCGGAGGCACGACCGTAACTGCAAATCCAGATTCCCTGCCTTCCCGGCAGAGATGTTCGTGGTCACCCGTGCGGTTTCTCCCCAGGTGAAAATCATACCCTATCACCAGGTGCCTCATTCCCAGCCTGCCGATAAGCCTGTTCGAAATGAATTCCCTGTAATCGATGGCAGAGAGCTTCTCGTCGAACCTTTCGATCACGATGATATCGATCCCGAGCTTTTTCAGAAGTGATATCTTCTCATCGATCGTCGTCAGGAGCTGTGGATTGCGATCGGGGTGGGTCACGCTCAATGGATGAGGATCGAAGGTCAAAAGTATTGATTTGCGCCCGGTCGACTTTTCCGTCGTTTCGAGAAGGCTGCTGATCACCTTTCGATGGCCGACATGCACGCCGTCAAAGACACCGACAGTCACCGTTGAATCAACAATATTCAGATCGAGGAGATCATCGGATCTTATTACTTCAGTCATGGCTTTCACCCGGCATCCCGAAACCTGCTTATCGCGCCTGAAGGAAATACCTTCCTGAGGATGATGATCCCCGCCGGACCGACTTCGGCGATAGCCCCGAGCGACCCTTCATCACGGATAAGCCTGACGCAGGTTCCCGTGGCAGGCAGAGTCCCCGTGACTGATGGCGCGATCCCGTCTTCGAGTTCCCTTGCCTGTTTCCGCGAAAGCGTGACAGATTGAAGATGACTGAGAGCATCGGAGAGTGAATATCCGGGATTTTCCATCCCCTCCAGGTTTTCAAAATCACTATCGGCTATCGAGGATTCGAGATTAAAATGTCCGATCCCCGTGCGGACCAGTCCTGAAAGATATGCGGGCACGGAAAGGGCGTCTCCTATCTCCTCGGCAAGAGTCCTGACGTACATCCCTCTCGAACAATGAATCTCGATCGTGAATTCCGGCAGCGAACACTTGACCAGACTTATATCGTACGTGTCGACTTCTCTCGGGAGGCGCTCCACATCCTGTCCCCTTCTCGCGTAGACGTACAGGGGAAGTCCTTCATGCTTGAGAGCGGAATACATCGGTGGAGTCTGCATACGCCTGCCGATAAACTGTTTCAGCACATCCTCTATATGGTCCGGGGTTATATGTCCCACATCCGCGCTCCTGACCACCTTTCCCTCCCCGTCCTGCGTATCTGTCGAGATCCCCAGCATTATATCAGCCACGTAACTTTTGGGCAGATCCATCAGGTAACCGGAAAGTTTCGTGGCAGCCCCGGTCAACAGAAGGACAAGTCCCGTCGCCGCCGGATCAAGAGTCCCGGAATGACCTACCCTGGTGGGCTTTATTGTTTTTTTGAAGCGTCTTATTACGTCATACGTGGACAACCCCGCGGACTTGTTGACCGGAATGACAAGGTTTTCCATTTTTTCCGTCATGTCATATTCTCCGGTGTAAATATCGAAAAGCACCTTTGCTCTACCTGAATCAGAGAAGACTCCTGAGGCCTTTCACGATCATCTTTTCCGCTTCGAAAATATCGGTGTCCATGGTAAGTCCGGCTGCTTTACTGTGACCGCCGCCTCCGTATCTTTTTGCCAGGGAAGCCACATCATGATCCCCCGGCGATCGAAGGCTTATACGCGTCCTGCCCGGCCCGGTCTCCCTGAGAAGGGCTATCAGTTCCACGTCGTCGATCGTGGCACCGTAATCGATGAATCCCTCGGAATCCTTCAAGGTGGCCCCGGTCTTCTCAAGCATCTCATTCGTGATCTTCATTACAGCTATTTTACCACCGTCGAGTATTTCAAGAGTCTCCAGGACCGGAGCAAGAAGTTTCAGTGTGGAGTATTTCTTGGTATAGATAAAATCATGCGTCAGGCCGTATGAATCGGCGCCAAGTTCGATCAGAGTGCCTGCCGCGTGCATCGCTTCGGCATCGGTGTTATGAAACCTGAATCCTCCCGTATCCATGAGGATCCCGAGATAGAGGCATGTCGCTATTTCAGGAGTGATGCCGGACCGGTCTATGGCGAGAAGAAATCCAAGGACAAGGATAGTAGTCGCCGCCGCATTCTCGTCGACGATATCGATGGCGCCATATCTCTCGTTTGAAGGGTGATGGTCGATGTTGATGACAGGGTGCTTCTGATCGGGAGTCAGCAACCCGTCTGAACGTTCCATAGTGGCCAGGTCCACGGTGATTACAAGGTCGTGTCCGAAAACCGCGACATCCTCCCAGGAGCCGAGCATTTCCGCCCCCGGCAGCCTGTCAAAGAGTTCGGACCTGTCGCCCGGGGCGAAACATATGACCTCTTTCCCCCTCGAACGGAAAAAGAGAGCCAGCGAAAGCATCGAACCGATACAATCGCCATCCGGATCGACATGTCCTATCACGAGAAACCTTTGGTGACTGTCGACAAGTCCTTTTGCTTTTTCAAATTGAGGATCGAAACGGTCTTTATTCATCCGTATCCCCTTCCAGGTCTTCCTCTTCGGCAGAATCGTCCTCATCACCGGGTTCATCCTCGTGCATTTTGACTATTATTTCCTCGAGAGCCATAGCTTTGTCCAGGGACGAATCATAAATAAAGATGAGTTCGGGGATCACCCTGAGCCTGAGCTTCTTTTTGATACTGTTCCTGATATATCCCCTGGCGCTTTTGAGTCCCACTTCGACCTGCTCGAGATCGTCGCTTCCCCCTATGATATTGAAATAGAGTTTCGCCACTGAGTAATCCCTCGAGACGCTCACCCGGATTATAGAGACATTCTCGACCCTCGGATCCTTCACTCTTCTGACCAGAAGGTCTGCAACGAGCTGATGAATCGTCTCCTCTATCCTGCCCTTATGCTTATTATCATTCATCGATCCACTCCGTTATCAGTATATCTCCTTCTCTATCTCGATCAGAACAGCTCTTTCTTCCTTTTCAATATAGGTAATGATCGATTGCATACTCTTGTCGAGGCCTTTTCTTGAACCGGCGACTGTCACGACAGATATCTCGCTCCTCTGCCATTTATCCTGATAGCCGGTCTCGCAGAGAGCGACATTGAATCGGTTACGAAGCCTGTCCTTGAGACTCTTCAGTACAAATCTCTTTTCCTTGAGGGAAGTGCAACCCGGCAAGTGGAACTGGATTGTCAGGGACGCCACAAACATGGTGGAGCTCCGATTCTAGTCGATAGTCCTCGAATGCTCCTCTTCCTTGTATACTTCGAGGATGTCTCCCTCTACGAGGTCCTCAAAGCCGCTGACTCCTATACCACATTCAAATCCTGCCTGTACTTCTCTGGCGTCATCCTTGAATCGCTTCAGAGAGTTGATGGAACCCTTGTAGATGATCTCATTCTCTCTCAGGACCCTTACAAGCGCGTTCCTCTGTATTACCCCGCTCTTCACGTATGAACCGGCTATAGAACCGATCTTCGAGACGCGGAAGACCTGGCGGACCTCGGCTATGCCGAGTTCAGTCTCGACGATATCGGGATCGAGGAGTCCAGACATCGCAGCCTTGATATCATCGATCGCCTGATATATGACATCGTAGAACCTTATATCGACCCTCTCTCCCTTTGCTATCCTCGATGCATCGGGAGTGACGTTTACGTGAAATCCCAGGACTACCGCGTTCGAAGCGGAAGCGAGCAGTATATCGCTTTCACTGATTATCCCGACAGCCTTGTGTATCACGTTTACCTTTACTTCACCGGTGCTGAGGGAAGAAAGGCTCTCGTTGAGGACTTCTATGGATCCGTCCGTATCAGCCCTGATTATAAGGTTAAGTTCCTTGGCAGTCCCTTCCTGGATCTGCGTATAAAGCTCTTCGAGAGATATCCTGTGGACGGTACGGCGGTCCTTCTCCCTGGCGAACTGCTGTCTTCTCGACGCGACTTCCCTCGCCGTCTTCTCATCATCGACCTGGATGAAAGCGTCTCCCGCCTGTGGGACCCCGGTGCATCCGAGGATCACCGCCGGCGTCGATGGAGGAGCAGACTCGATCTGTTCTCCCCGTTCATTCAGCAGAGCTCTCACGCGCCCGAAATAATTGCCCGTAATAAAGATATCGCCGATATTCAGAGTCCCCTGCTGAACGAGGACGGTCGTTACTATCCCGCGGCCTTCTTCCTTCTTCGCCTCAATGACGATACCTCTTCCCTGCGCCTGTGGATCCGCCTTGAGTTCCATCATCTCAGCCTGAAGAAGTATCATCTCCAGAAGCTTGTCTATCCCGATACCGTTTTTCGCCGATATCTCGGCGCACATGATATTACCACCGTACTCCTCAAGGACTATGTTCTGCTGAATAAGCCCGTTCTTAACGCGGTCAAGATCGGCGTTCGGAAGGTCGATCTTGTTTATTGCTATAATAATCGGAACGTCGGCGGCCCTGGCGTGATTTATCGCCTCGATAGTCTGAGGCATCACTCCATCGTCAGCGGCTACTATGACTATTACTATATCTGTAGATTTCGCTCCTCTTGATCTCATCGCCGTGAAAGCTTTATGACCGGGCGTATCGATAAAGGTGATATTCCTTCCGTTTAACTTCACCGCGTAGGCGCCGATATGCTGGGTGATACCTCCCTTTTCACCGGCGATCACGTTGCTCTGCCTGATATTGTCGAGAAGTGATGTCTTTCCGTGATCGACATGACCCATTATCGTTACGACAGGCGGCCTGTGCGAGAGGCGTTCCGGTTTTATCTGCTTATAATCATCGAGAATATCCTGGCCATACGTCGAAGCGAACTTGACGCTGAAGCCGTACTCATCGGCGATCATCTCGATCGTCTCCCTGTCAAGCCTCTGGTTGATAGACACCATCAGGCCCAGTTTCAGGCATTTCCCGATGATCTCGGTCGGATCGACTTCGAGTTGTTCGGCAAGGTCGGCGACCGTGGAGAATTCAGGAAGCTTGATCGCATTCTCTTCTTCCATTATCTCTTCGACTTCATCCCTGCGTCTTCTTCTCTTGGTTTTTCTCGTGACTTCCAGTTTCGCCAGCGTGCGCCTTACGCTTTCCTGTACTGCTTTCTGATCCGCCTCGACGCGCTTGACCGGTTTTTTTGATTTTTTCTGTCTCGGCGGCCTGATGACAGGTTTTCCGACTTTCTTTTTCTTATCCTTATCCTTATCCTTTTCTTTTTCCTTTTGCTTTACTTTAGCGGAAGCTGCATCCTTGACTCTGTTCAAATGCTGCTGAATGAGTATCTCTACCCGGCTTTCGACAGTACTCATATGGCTCTTGACAGTAATGCCTTCCTTAACAAGTATCTTTCTGAGAGCCTCGCTCGAGATCTCATATTTCCTAGCAAGCTCGTATACACGGACCTTTGCCAAATGAATTCAACTCCCTTCAGAACATTTATTTCTCAGTATCTTCGTCAGGCTCTTCTTCGTCGATATCTTCGTCAGCAGCCTCACTGTCATCAAATTCGGGTTCATCTTCCGATCCGTCGTCGGATTGATCATCCGGTTCATCATCGAAGTCGTCATCGGACTGATCATCCTGTTCGTCATCAAAATCTTCATCGGATCCATCTTCCGGTTCATCGATCGAGGATTCTTCACTATCCGGATCATCCTCATCCATTTCTGAATCGGACGTCTTATCCTTTTTTTCGCCGGCAAGCTCTCCAAAAAGAGCTTCCTCCGTCATGACAGGCTCTTCTTCCTTCTTCTCCTCCTCTGGAGCCAGGGAATCCTCGTCGAAGAGAGGCTTGCTCGCCTCTTCTTCTTCAGCTTCTTTTTCCTTCTCAAGAAGGTCTTCAAGAGCCTTGTTGAGTTCTTCCATCGTCTCCGAAGCAAGTACCTTGACCCTCTCGGCAGTCTTCCTGCCTATTCCCTCGACTTCAAGCAGTTCTTCGAGCGTGGTCTTGTAGAGTTTCTGGACAGTCAGGATCCCGACGCTCTTGAGTTTCTGAGCCATCTTCGCCGAGACTCCGACCATCTCGGAAATATCCATCTGGAGCCTCTGCTCGAGCTTATCCCTCTTCTCGACTTCTTTGACCGTCGTGAGGTTGATCTTCCAGCCTGTCAGCTTCGAAGCGAGGCGTACGTTCTGGCCATCTTTTCCTATGGCGAGAGAAAGCTGATCATCCTCGACGATAGCGAGTACGACACCTTCAGCCTCGTTGAATCGAAGCGCTGATACTTTCGCCGGGGAAAGAGCCCGTGACACAAACTCGTTTGTCGTTTCGCTCCAGTTGACTATATCTATTTTTTCTCCATGAAGTTCGTTAACCACGGCCTGTACGCGCGAACCCTTCATCCCAACGCAGGAACCGACCGCGTCAACCTTATCGCTTCTCGAATAGACAGCTATCTTCGAACGGCCGCCAGGTTCCCTGGCTATACTCTTGATCTCGACATCACCATCGAATATCTCGGGCACTTCCTGTTCAAACAGCTTGAAGAGGAACTGGTTGCCGGCCCTCGACACTATTATCTGCGGACCTCTCGTCTCCCTGTCGACCTCGGTCACGCATGCTCTTATCGTATCACCCTGGTTGTACCGCTCCTTGCGGATCTGCTCCCGCATCGGAAGGTAAGCTTCCGCCCTGCCGAGATTAAGCAGTATATTTCCCCTGTCTATCTGGCGGACAGTCCCGGAGATGATCACGCCAATCTTGTCCTTGTATTCCTCGTATATCCTGTCGCGTTCAGCCTCCCGGACCTTCTGCGTCAGTATCTGCTTCGCCGTCTGAATCGCGTTCCGTCCGAATTCCTCGAGCGTGAGCTCTTCATGGACCTCGGAACCGATCACGGCTTTTTCATCTATCAGTCTCGCGTCCTCAAGAAGAAGCTCCACAGCCTCGTCTTCCACCTCTTCGACTACCTTGTAAACACGGAATATCTCAAGCTGTCCCTTGGCCTCGTCCAGATGGACCTCGATCTCAGCCTCCTGGCCAAGCTTGCGTCTTGCCGCCGATACGAGGCTCGCTTTAATTGTTTCCACGAGAGTATTCTTGTCGACTCTCTTTACTCTTATGATCTGCGAAAACGCCTCGATAAATCCTGAATTCATCCTTAAATACTCCCCTCAATCGATGTAAGACTGTTTATTTTATTCCAGACTGTCCCTGCTGTCAAAATGTTTTCTATAATTTTATTTTCTTCCTCTGCTTTTTAAATTTTTCTTTTCGGCCGATGTCCCCCATTTTTCTCCATGAAGATTTGCCTTGACGATCCTGTCAAATTCTATCTTCTCACTGATCCCCGCCTTCGAAAGAAGAAGGCAGTCATCCTCCAGCCCCTCTATCTCACCGATCAAAGATGACTTCTCGCCCTGACCGCCGAGATACTCGACTCTCGCAGACTTTCCCGTGAACCGCACAAAATGCTCCCTTTTCGTAAGCGGACGGTTCATGCCGGGAGTGGACACTTCGAGGTTATAAGAACCGGGCAGAAGTTCGTCTCCATCGAGGACAAGCCCGAGAGCTTTCGTCACCTTCACGCAATCGTCAATCGTGACTCCGTTTTCCGCATCATCTATAAAAATGCGCAGGATCTCTCTTCTGCCCCGGGAAAACCTGTCGAGTTTGACAAGTTCAAAACCGAGAGCATCGATTTCTCTGTTGAGAAGCGCAACCAGATGTTCCTTGTCTGCCATCTACGGCTCCAGCCATTAAAAAGTGCCATATAAAAATAAATGGGGCATCCGCCCCATCAACATCCACTAATACCTAGTTGAAAAAGTGTTAAAAATCAAGTGAAATCGTACCGGACCTGGAAAGCGATTTTAATATGTCTTCCTATTTCTGCCGCCAGATGAACTCTATAAGGACCCTTCCCACAGCGTCGAGGCTTTCCCGGGAACACTTGTCCGGCGTGTCCTCGAGAGTATGCCAGTGATCGTAATCAAAATCGATCAGGTCGACCGCTCTGAATCCCGCCTGTATCAACGGCAGGTGGTCGTCTATGATCATCTGACCCTTTTCCCTGCGGAACTGCCGCAGGCCAAGCTCATCAGCGATCGCGAATATCTCTTCATACAGGTCAGGCGCCGCCGCTCGCGAAAATCCCTCCTGCCTGATTACAAGATCCGAATCTCCAATCATATCGATCACGATCGCCGCGAAAGGCATGTATCCACGGGTGTTGGATGCGAAATATGCCGATCCGAGGCAGAAATCCTCCGCCTTTCCCGCTTCTCCATAATCTTCTCCGTCAAAAAGTATAATATCGACTCCGACGGGAGGAGGGTGTTCACCCAGAAGCCTCGCTATTTCAAGAAGAACGGCGACTCCGCTGGCCCCATCGTTAGCTCCTGTTATAGGAATATCCCTGTTTGCCGGATCGGGATCCATGTCGGCGACAGGCCTTGTATCATAATGGGCTCCAAGCATTATCCTCTTGCCTGATTTCATATTGTAGTTACCGATGATATTTACCAGTCGAAGAGTATCTCCGCTGCTGAGGATCCCCTCGAACGGCTGCAGCGAAAGATTCGCTCCGTATCTTTCCAGGCTGGATGCCAGGTACCTCTGCAGCATCCTGTGCTCCGGGCTTCCGGGAAACCGGGGCCCAATCCCGCATTGCTGCTCGAGAAGATCAAAAGCGTTATCGGCATCGAACACGGGAGGATCGTTACTTCCACACGCGCTTATCGCCAGCGCGGCAGAGAGAAAAAGAGCTGCCATCTGAAAGCCTGGAAATCTCCTAGAACTTAAATTCCGCCGTGGCATGCAAGCTCACCTCATGATTGATGTAACCGTAGATACCTCCAGCACTCCTCTTGTAACCGAGAGCGAGGTTTCCCGACACGTTCCTGCTGAATGTATAAGTGAATCTCGGATAGATGGAGAGAGTCGAAGTCGGAGGAACGTTATATCTTTCCGCCCTGCTGTAGCTGACGTTGAGGACCGTCGTAAGGGCGCTTTCGAACTTGAGTTTCTTTTTATTGAGGAATGGCAGGGGCATTCCGATTCCTTTGGTCCCCTTGATATCATACTTCAGTTCAAGATTAGCCGACCAGCTTTTATCCCACAGTTCCTGACCCCTGTCAATGGTGGTTTTTTTCGAGTAAGCCACCGAGAAATTCGATGTCAGGCTGTTTTTCCATCTCAGATTCCAGTTCGGAGTGATCTGGAAGGCGTTCGTCTCTTCACCGAGTTTTTTCGAGGTCCTCTCTATATAGCTGATATTCAGATCGCTTCTCTCAATATACCTTCTCAGGATGGCCCACTCCTGCAGACCTCTCCAGTTGAGGTTCACGTCGGGCCATGTCAGATCCTGCGCTTCCGATCTCCTTGAATATGACATATCCTCGCGTTTCGACATATTGAAATTGAGATTGGCCGAGAGGTTGGATGTGATATCGAATCCCGACCTGAGATTCAGAGTGATGCCAGTGTTCTCCCTCAGAGGATCGGCGTCCGGGCCTCCCAACGCTCCTTCCGTACCGCTTCTCGACGCGAATCCGAACTGATACCCCATACCGGCCCTCTCGTAAAGGCGTTCGAACTGGCTGCGCCTGTCTATCTTGAAAGTGCTCTTGACCGGATCGACCCGCCCGAGAAACCGCAGAAGATGCCTGAACAGAAGCATCGGGTCAGCCGCCTTCTTTCCCTGTTCTTTACTGTCCGCGGTCAAAGTGCTGTCGACCGCCATGCTGTCCGGCGATGATGCTTCTTTTTTGTCCCCCAGCCCGGCGCGCGGACGTTTAAGGCCGAGATCGGCAAACGTTCCTTTTTTCTCTTCAGTCTCAGCTGTCTGCCCTCCCGCGGCAGTCGGATCGACAGGCTGAGTGGAACCGGGATTCGGGTCGAGAGAGACCTGTTCCCCGGCGACGCCCTTGTCCGAACTTGTCTTCTTATTCTTGAGCATCTCCTCGAACTGGGATTTTCTCTCTTCGTGGGACGCCCTCTGGTTCATCACCTTTCTCGCCGAGATCTCCTCCTCCTGCCCGATAATCTTGACCATCTTTCCGAATCCCATCGCGTATTTGCCGACATCGACATCGAACACGACATTGATTCCCCGCGTCGCGTAGACATCCCTCGTCCCTTCCGGATCTTCCGCCTGTCTTATCCCTGGTTTCAGGTCTTCCTCGTATTTTGTGTTATATTCAAATCTCGGATTGAACTGGGAGATCAGAAAGACCCCACCCTTGGGCTGATAGCTCATGTTCAGGGTCTGGATAAACGAGGTCAGTATCCCTATATCGACGCCGTACATCATATTTTCAACGGCGAGATTGCGTTTCTCCGTCCTCCGGTAGTTGAATTTGATCGATTCAAAAGGCTGATAGACGGTACTCATCTCGTTATCCCAGTGGCATGAATAAAAATCGGGCCGCTTGACAAACTCGCTGTTCGAATATGAATACCCTCTCCTGACAGACCGCGCCCCTGACGCCCTGAACGAAAAATCTGTAAGCCAGTATCTCCACTTTATCCCCTTGAAGAGCTTCAATTCCCTGTCCTTTCTGAACTGAAGCTGGTAAGTGGCGTTTCCGGCGAGAGTCCAGGAGGTATCCTTCGCCGTCGGCGAAAAACTGGCGCTCTTTGAATAGCTCATCCCCGCTTTGAGATTATCAAAGAGATTCTTCATAATAATATTCTTCGATCCCCGGCGGCTCATCGCGACGCTGAAATTGACACTGTTGTTGACCGACCTGAGGCTGTCCTGAACAGCGGCATCGGTTATCTCGACATCTTTCTGCGGGAGATACTTCGGTTTCGAGGTCGATGCTCCGTACTTCAGCGACACGGGAAGCTGGAACCCCCCTGTCGGGATGATATGATTGACCTCTGTCTTCGCGCTCAGCGAATAGCTGTTGGTCGTCACCCCGCTTCCCCTCTTCTGGTTGAGCGACCTGAACTCCGGACCGGTGCGCTGCCAGTTGCCTGACAGAGAGAATATCCCTCCGAAGTTTGTCGAGACGCTGAGTCTCTCGGCGTGGTCAATGTCTTTTCTCACATTGTCGACTACGATATCGTTGAACCATGCCTCTCCGCTCGGGATCATGATACCTGTCCTGTTCCTTAATCCCGAATAGAGAAACCGTACATTGAACAGGGTAGGGTCTCCCCTCAATCTAGCCTGATAACTTTTTGATGGATCGGAGGCGTCATGTATCAGGATCTCGGTGATATCGCCACCAGAAGGATTGAGTTTCATGTTGGTAAGATCGCTGAGAGTTATGTGGACGGCGTTCCACCGGCCAGCCCTCTGACTGGTCAGTGGTACGACTACTTCATAGTAGTTGAGGCTGTCATAAGCGAACTGAAGATAGAAATCGACTACATCGCCATCATGACTGGTAAGATCCTGGTTTCCCCTGATCCAGAACTCTATCTCCCTGTACTGCTGAAAATCCATTCCCTGTCCGTAGAAGCGTTTCATCAGCCTGAAAGATCTTTCCCTTTCAAAATTCTCCACCTCGATCAGCAGCGACTGTTCCCTGATGTCTATTCCATCCTCCTCCTGCACCTTGTAGGGAGATGAATATATCGAAGGATTGTCCTTGTTGTTTATCGTCCCTACCTTGACACGCATATCGGGAGTCGGGATTATACGGGTCTCATCGGCGATATCCCTGATGTTGTCAAATTCCCACCTGTTGCCGATGAATTTCATCTCGGCGATCTCGACGAGATGATCTATCGATCCGTCCACTTCGATACGGGCCTGAAGTTCCTGCGGGTCCTCCACCCAGATCCTGAAATGCTGGATCGCATCGAGCCTCGGAGCGACTCCCGTCGGAAGTTTGACCTTTGACAGATCGAGGCGGTACATCCTCCAGGCTTTTTTTTCGTTGATCCTGTAATTCTCACCGGCATCCCTCGTCTTGTCCGAGTCTGTCCAGTAACTGGAATATTTGTCCCTGTCGAAATCCCTCTGCACGTCTATAAGAGCTTCATCGGAAAGATCGAGGACCAGAGAATAGTATTCGTTTCTCTCATCGACACGCCCGTTGCGGTTCAGGTCCTCCGTATCATGGTAATTGTTCCCTACTCTCGAGTTGATACCCCTGTATATCTTTTTTACGGAATCCCACGTACTTCCATCGAATGCTTTCGGATAGACGAGACCGGGGTCATCGGCGGGAAAACCGGTGTCATATTCGATCGTCCAGTCGGTCTCTTTCTCGTCATCCCCCTCTCCGAGTTCCGGCTGGTGGAAATCCTCGTCGATCCTTCCGAAATCTATATGGAGCCTGCCTGCCCTCTCGTCGGGGTCAGTATTGTAATCGTTGACCCATATCTCGAGATACTGCGCCGTCGTGATATCGAGTCCTCCGGGGATACCGGTCATGATACCGCACCACTCGCCCGGCTGCGGATCGATCGCCTTTATGAAAAGGGACGATACGCTGGAGTTCTCCCGCGTATCCAGCCCCGGATTGAGATCCCTTTTACTCGTCGTCAGTTTGTACTGGAGAGATGTCGATTCGCGTACCGGATTATACCAGTAGAATTCATCCTCCCCGGCAAAAGATTCGAGGAATGCGCCGGGATTATCCGGATCTGCCGGAGGACTCGCCTCATACCACATCCGCCTGATGAGGCTGAGCTGGCTTGATTCCTCCACGCCTTCCATGTCATCGACGAACGCCTCTCCCTTCCTGTTCGGATTGGGGATGCTCACGGCGACTTCAGCGTTGACGTTCAGTGAACTCCTCGTGTCGGTATCGACTCTCGGGAGAAGATTGGCAACGGAAGTCATCCAGTCGGGTGAGAGTTGAAACGATCCATTTACGTCACCGGCCATATTCATCGTCGGTTCATCGCCCAGCCGCGGATTGTATTTCGGTGATCCGATGGAATTATACAGAAAGGAAGCGTTTAACCTTGAATTCGTCGAAAGGTTCATATTCGAACTGAATCCCAGGAGCGATCTCTTCCCTCCGCCTATAAGGGACTTGTGCTGATAATCGATCGACACCTTCGCGTCGGGAGACATCGTAAGCAGTCGGTCTCCCTTGAGACTCACCGTACCTCCGATATAATCGATGTCATAATCGCTCCCTCTCATCAGCGTTTCACCATCTACCGAGACTACCTCGGAACCCTCGATTATATCGAAGGCGTTCAGCTGGAAAGTCCTGTTGCCGCTGGTCGCCTCGACGACGATATTATACTCGTGCTTCGGGTTGCTGTCATAATCGGAATATATCCCGTCATTGAGTACAAGGTGCGCCATCACCGAATCGGCCGATACATAATCAGGGATCACGTAACCCATCTCGTCTACGCCTGTACCGAGGAAATAGGCTATGTCATCTCTCCTGAGGTTGAAAGGCTCGTACCAGGGAAACATCACGTAACCGTAGTTGAAATCGATTATCCCCTTCCTGTCGTCGATCAACCCGTCCGGGATCCTTTGCGACTCGACATTCTCCTGGTCGAGACCGAAAATGCGCAGGTAGCTCAGTTCCGTCTCCTCCTGGATATCCTTCGTGCCCACGATCGTCCTGACATTCTCTATAGTGACCTTCAAAGCTCCTCCCTCAAGACCGGCCGAGCCAAGAGAATAGACATTCCTCATCATCATGTTCCAGGTCGAATGAAGGAACTTGTTTTCAAGAGGCTCTGTGAGGTCTTCCTCATCCATCTCGACAGGATAGATCAGTTCCGCCCTGAGGACCTGGTCGGGGTTTGAGGGATAGATACCGTAATCGCCGATAGATATGTCATCAGCGGTCGAAGAGGTTCCCATATCGCTTTTATACCGGACGGCAAGAGACCTTTCCGTATCGAGAGGCTGATTGAGCCTTATCCCCACATATTTCGACTCCGAAGCTGAATCGATGTACTTTATAAGGGAATAATCCTCCCCTTCGTTAGCGAGACGGTACCAATCCTCGAAAGCCCCTGGCTCATTACCGGTAATTCCGTTGTTTTCCGGATCGACGCAGGCCTTGAGTTTGAATTTTGCCCCTCCCTGGTAATTGTCCAGTTCATACGTCTTGAGCGAGATGAAGACTTCGATCATGTCATTGAACGTCCCGCCGTACACGGGGAAATACTTGACCGGATGCCCGACGAATCCGATATTCGGCGTATCGAAAGACACGCCTGGCGTCTCAAAATAAAAATATTGCCTTTTTACATAGTTATAATCAGCGATCATGAATTCGCTGCTTTGTCCCCCGCTACCCGAGAACGATCCGGAAGCGTTCTCTCCCTCCTCCTTGCTCGCGATTACTGTCAGATCCATCAGCCCGATCTGCGCCTGCACCTTTACGCCAAAGAGGCCTCTTGATCCTCCCGAGTGACTGATCAGCTGCGCGCCGCTCAGAGTGAGGTCAGTATCTCCCATATCTATCGATTTGATTATCTCGTCTTCCAGCCCGATATATCGAAGGCTGACCCTGTTGGTCGATTGCATTCCTCCGCCCATACTGGAATGATCTATCTTCACATGTATCTTTTCTCCTATGTTTCCCTGAAGGTTGACCGACAGTTGCTGTTCCATGTCAAGATCGGGAAATTTCTGTTGCGAAGGCCTTCCCTCGGTCACGGGGCAGTTGGCGCACCACCTTGAAGTTCCGCCTATAGTTATCTTTTCCTTTCCCGAGACTGTCAGTCTCGTCTCTTCTCCGTCTCCTATGAGCCATTCTATCTGCTTTGGAAGTTTTATCGGGATGTTGAGATCGATCAGTCCTCCGCCCCTTCTTGTCTCCCTTTCTATCTCAAGGTTATACCTGACCTCGTCGACCCATGTTTTCCTGAAGCCCTTTCTCCTTATCGATTCAGCTCTTTCATCGATCGAGGAGGGAGTGATCTTCATGCCGGGTATCCTGACATCCCTTTCGGAACTCCTGAAATAGAGGCCGTCGCGATCATCTCTGGCGGTAAAAACATGATCTCCAGGCACGTCATAGCTGAAAAGCGTCCTGGTCATGGGATCATATTCCAACTTGCGTTTTCTCAGATCAAATCTGCCCTGGAGAAAATTCGGATACAGGGCTATACCGTTCAGAAGAATATATTCGGGGGGAAGAGTCCCATGCTCCTGCATGTAGTAGCGGATCTCTATCTGTCTCGAGACCTCCGAGAGATCGATCCTCAGAGTCTGGGCACGGGCACCTGTACTTCCGGGACCTGACAGAAAAATGAGGGCCAGGACGCAGAGATATTTTCCCGCCGCTCTCCTTCTATCTCCGCGGCCGATTATTTTTCCCGTCTTCTTCATGCAGCCTCATCGCCAGTCCACAGAAAAACCTGTCACAAAGATAAGGTAATATGTTAGATTACGTTCAACAAAACAATGGAAGGCAAAGGGTAGCTGATCACGATCTCGATGTCCCGAAAAAGAGACAAAATTCCCTTTCCCTGTCCACAAAAAGGTACAAGTACACCTTCCCCCTGCCGGCCGATTCGATTTGATGACCAGGGGGGGTGAACAAGCGATTCTTTATTCCGAGAGCGATGCCTCGTCCGGTTCAGGAACGAAGATCGCGCATTTTAATGACGGCCCGGACAACGGGAACTTTTTAAACAAAACTTTGTAAGTTAATAAAATGCATATTCTTGATCGATATATCCTGAGGCTTCATCTTCCTCCCTACTTCTTTGGACTGGCTATCATAACCTTTGTCTTCGTTATGGACTTTATCTTCCGATACCTCAGTCTGTTCATCGGCAAGGGGGTCGATTTTCTTGTCGTCCTCGAATTCTTTATCCTCAGTCTCGGTCATATGTTCGCATTAATTATACCAATGTCGGTAATGCCCGCCACGATGATGGCTTTCGGGCAACTCGCTTCGGAAAACGAGATAACAGCGATGAAGTCAAGCGGTATCTCCCTTTACAGGATGATTATCCCCGTCCTCATCGCGTCTATAATTCTCGGCGCGGCCCTGATCTACTATAACAACGCGATCCTTCCGGAGACAAACCACAAGTGTCTGAATCTTTATATCGATATCCAGAAAATGAAACCTACTCTCGAAATAAGGGAAAATATATTCAGCGACGCTATCAAGGGGTATACCATCCTTGTCAGGGAAAAGGACGACAAGACCGGCGAGATAAAGGATGTCCAGATATTTCAGAAACAAAAGGGCGGGATCCCGACGACGATCGTGGCCAACAGTGGAAAGATGTCATTCATTGATGAGGACAACGTACTGAGGTTCGAACTCAGGGATGGAGAAATTCACGAGATGCCCGACCCGAAAGATGTCTCTACGTACAGAAAGACTCTCTTCAGTAACTTTACCATCAACATGCGTGACATCGACAGAAGTCTCGACAGGTCCGAAAGGACGCACAGAACGGACAGGGAAATGAATGTGGGGATGATGCGGGAAAAGATAGCCGAAAAACAGGAAGAAGCCTCGGGCTACAGGATGGCGATGAACAAAGACGCCGCCCAGGCGATGATCTCGAAACTTTCACTCGCCGTGCCTGAATTGAAGGAACTGCTCGCACCGGTAAAGCAGGAGTCGGGAATCACCACCCCTGGAGGGGAAACAAGTCCGTCCAGAACGGAAACGGTATCTGTTGAAAAGACGAAACATGACATCGAGAGCGCGGCGAGGATCATAGATGGGTGCCAGCGCCTGATCAGCAAATACCAGGTCGAGATACACAAGAAATTCTCGATCCCTTTCAGCTGCCTGATATTCGTTCTTGTCGGCGCCCCCCTCGCGATCAGGGCCGGCAAAAAGGGGATGACTACATCGATTGGATTCAGCATACTGTTCTTCCTCGTCTACTACATGTTCCTCATCAGCGGGGAAAAATTCGCCGACAGGCAGTATATGCCAGCATGGCTTGCCATGTGGCTTCCGAACTTCATCCTCCTTTCCGCGGCGGTGCTCCTCCTGTGGAGTACAGTGCGCGAATCACAGACAATAAACTGGGACAGGTTCAACCCGCGTAAAAGGTGGCGGCTGAAAAAAAGGGCCGTTATATTGTAAGGTCGGAACCGGATCCGGACCTCTTTTGAAAGCGGTAAGATGAAGATAAATGACAGGTATATGCTTTCGACCTTCTGGCGCAACATATATATCGGAATCGCCGCTTTTATCGCGATCTATATCACTGTCGACATAAGCGAAAAGATCGACAAATTCATCGATGGAGACGCGACTGTCCTCCAGGCATTATCGTATTACTTTTTCCAGCTCCCGTGGATAATAATGCTTATCACTCCGGTCGCTGTCCTTCTCGCGTCGGTATTCACTCTGGGAAAACTTTCAAGGGATAATGAACTCACCGCTTTTATCTCGTCGGGGACATCACTTGTCAGGCTGGTCAGGCCTATATTCATCTCATCATTGATAATCACAGCTTTCTCGATCGTCATGAGCGATCTCGTAGTGCCGGTCTCGAAACGCAAGGCCGAAGAGATCATGGAAGTCGAGATCAGAAAGACCAAACAGAAATCGTCGCTGAGATACAAACTCGACCTGCACTACCAGGGAGAGAACAACAGGACTTATTATGCCGAAAGATATGATATCTCGATGAGCATGATGGTCAATATCATCGTCCAGGAATATGAAGGATCCAATCTCAGAAAAAGGATAGACGCGAGAAAAGCTTTCTGGAACGGGACAAGCTGGGTATTCGTCGATGGAGCCGTACGCATGTTCAAGGAAGCGGGAGAGGATGTCACCCCTTTTACCAGGCTCGAGATAGATGATTTCCCCGAAAAACCCGAAGACTTCGCCAAGAACGCGATCGAACCGGAAGAGATGAACTTCAACGAACTGCGCGATTATATCGAGAAAGTAAGAAGAGGCGGCGGTTCTGTTGACAAATACATGGTCGATCTTTATTTTAAATTCAGTTTTCCTTTTACAAGTTTTATATTTGCCATGA
Organism: Candidatus Krumholzibacteriota bacterium; assembly: GCA_016932415.1. Lineage (NCBI taxonomy): Bacteria > Candidatus Krumholzibacteriota > Candidatus Krumholzibacteriota bacterium. Next base: position 325,985 of record JAFGCX010000010.1, on the reverse strand, counting down.
TCGGAGTTTCCCTTTCATCGGCGAAAAGGAAAACATCGATGGCGACAGGTTTCGGTCTTACACTGCTCATCAGTTTTACCTATTACGGTATCCTGAGGATCGGCCAGTCGCTTGGCCATAGCGGAGTGATCCCCCCACCGATCGCCGCCTGGTTCGGAAATATCATATTCATCTCGATCGGAGGAATACTGCTGCGCAAGGCTAACCGATGACCGTGACGATTACCGATCCCCTGGTATTTCAGGCATTCAATAATAAGGATGGAATGATGCGTTATCTACCCAGATTGGTTCCCTGTCTGATGATTTTCCTTCTGACTCTTCAGATTTTCATCCCCTCAGCGGTTCGGGCAGAAGAATTCGACGGCGAGAACGCTCTCCTTAAAAAACTCTCTACCCGGGAACTCGTAACTTATTTCGGGCTTCGCTATTCGATGAACAGGCACCAGATGAAGCAGTTCCTGTCGCAACCCGGCCCCAAAGCACGGCTTGAATGGATAGACCGGTTCTGGATCGAGCGCGATCCATCGCCAGCGACACCATCGAATGAGAGAAGGATCGAGCATGAGACGAGGGTCGCTCTGGCCAGGGAACTCTTCGCCATGAAAAAAGCTCCGGGTTGGGATAAAAGGGGCGAGACTCTGATCCGGTGGGGAATGCCGGCTACGAGAAGATCGATCCCCGCCGATATTGGGTTCTACAGGATGATTCCTCCCGGCGAGATATGGTATTACAAGTCACTCGATATGATCGTCGCTTTTCAGAATTTCAACCTCAACGGCGAATTCATTTACGCTTTCGAGATATATGGCCTTACCGGGAGAGAACAGCTCGACAAGCTGAAAGCGATCTCCCAGTACCTGACGAATACTCCGGCCGAGATACTTGTCAACGTCCCACCGGCAAGTATCGAAGCGATATCCGGCCTGAATCCCGACAAGATCGATTATATGGCTGATCCCGATGTCAGGGCGGAGATCGGACAGGATATGATATCAGCTCTCGAAAGCCAGAATAACGACAAGAGAAGGAATAATTTTCACAAGTACCTGAAGGAAAACCCCGTCATCTATTCGGTCGAGCTTCGTGGAGACAGGCTTCCCGTATTTTTTGATATCCTCTCGTTCCGCGGTGGCGAGGGAGCGATAAGGATAGAACTCAATTTCGAGATACCGTCGGATGAAGTGAGGTTCAACCGGAGAGCGGACACCCTCAGCGCATCTGTCAGGCTCGATCTGCTTGTAAGGGATATCGAATTCCGCGAAGTGGCCATGGTGAGCGACATCATATCCGCTTCCCAGACCGGAGGGACGATATGGCAGGGACCGGGATATATTCCGGGACAGCTCGCGATGGCTCTCAAGCCGGGATATTATCGTATCGGTATCGAAGTCACCGATACCGGCAGCGGACGGAAGGGCGTCTTCCAGACTAACGTAGAACTTCCTTCGATGGATGGAAAACTCTCGCTCAGCGACATCCTTTTCGCCAGTTCGATCAGCGAGACGGACGACATGGTGAAATTCCGGAAAGGAGACCTTCAGGTAGTCCCTCATCCACTGCATGCCTACAGGATACCTTTTCCCCTGACTTTCTATTTCGAGATGTACGGTCTCGACACGGACCGGGATGGGCTCGCGTACTATACGATCGACTACAGGATAATACCCGTTTCGAAAAGAAGAAAGGGACCAGTCCTTGAAGAACCCCCTCCCGCGATCAGTTCGAAATTCGAGACTACCGGTTTTGGTTCCACTCAGATACAGAGGCTTGAGATCGCCACGGAAAACCTCTGGAAGGGAACATTCCAGCTGATCGTCTCGATCATGGACAGAAGGACCCTGGAGACGACTGAAAAACGAAGCAATTTTTCGATCCTTGAATAAAAAACCGCAGCCGGTGACGGAACAGATATCTTCCCGTCCCGATCGCCTGCTGCGGCAGTCTTCATCTGTCTGCGCCCGGTACAGGATCAGGTGCCAAGTTCCCAGCTCTCAAGATATTCTTTCTGCTTGGCTGTCAGTTCGTCGACGAGAGAACCGACCGCCTGCAGTTTAAGTCTCGCTATCTCCCTGTCTATACGTTCCGGGACCGGATAGACCTTCTTCTCAAGTCCGGCTCCACCCTTGATGAGGTATTCAGCGGAAAGAGCCTGGTTGGCAAAACTCATATCCATGACGGAAGCGGGATGTCCCTCGGCAGCCGCGAGGTTTATAAGGCGTCCCTCGGCGAGAATATTGATCCTGTTCCCGTTGGGAAGAGTGTACTGATCTATCTCGCTTCGAATATGTTTTTTCCCGGTAGAGACTTTCTCCAGATCCGGAATATCGATCTCGACATTGAAATGACCGGAGTTGGCGACAATCGCGCCGTCCTTCATCAGATCAAAATGTTCCTTGCGGATGACAGAGATATTTCCCGTCAATGTAATGAAGATATCTCCGATCCTGGCTGCCTCGAGGGAACTCATCACTGAAAATCCATCCATGACCGCTTCGAGAGCTTTTACGGGATCGATCTCTATCACGATGACATTCGCTCCCATTCCACGAGCCCTCATCGCCGTTCCTCTTCCGCACCATCCATATCCGAATATTACCACTCTCGATCCCGCCAGAAGAGCGTTGGTAGCCCTGATCACGCCGTCGATCGTGCTCTGTCCCGTCCCGTAACGGTTGTCGAAGAAATGCTTCGTCATCGCGTCATTTACCGCGATCATCGGATGTTCGAGCACCCCGTGTTCCTGCATCGCTTTGAGCCTGATCACGCCGGTAGTCGTCTCCTCGGAACCGCCTATGACGTTCTTTATCAGGTCCCTTCTATCCTTGTGGACCGTACTGACGAGATCTGCACCGTCATCCATCGTAATCTGCGGTTCGATGTCGAGAGCTGAATTGATGTGGCTGTAGTATGAGTCGTTATCCTCGCCTCTTATGGCAAAAACCGATATCTTGTAATCCTCGACAAGAGAAGCGACGACGTCATCCTGAGTGCTGAGCGGATTTGAAGCGCAGAGAGCTACTTCAGCTCCACCTGCCTTCAGGGTGCGCATGAGGTTGGCCGTCTCCGTCGTGACATGGAGACAGGAAGCTATCCTTATACCTTCAAGTGGCTTCTCCTTTTCAAATCTCTTCCTGATCATTCGCAGGACAGGCATCGATTCTTCCGCCCACTCGATCCTTTCCTTTCCTTTCGAGGCAAGCCCGAGATCCTTCGCGTCGTATTTCATCCGGTTATTCCTTTCAATTGGTTATCAACGATCCTGGAGCTTCGACTTCAACGCATCGGTATAGTCGAGCTTTTCCCATGTAAAATCAGATCCTTCGCGTCCGAAATGTCCATAAGCAGCCGTCTGCCGGTAGATATCCCGTCGCAGATCAAGACGCTCTATTATTCCCCGGGGGGTAAGATCAAAGAGTTCCCTGACGATCTTTGTAAGCTTCTCATCAGATATCTTTCCAGTGCCGAAAGTCTCGATCATCACCGATACCGGTTCGGCGACACCGATGGCGTACGCGATCTGTACCTCGCACTCGTCGGCAAGAGCGGCGCCCACTATATTCTTTGCCACATGCCTCGCGGCGTACGACGCGGAACGGTCGACCTTTGTCGGATCCTTTCCTGAAAAGGCACCTCCCCCGTGACTACCGAAACCTCCGTAAGTATCAACGATTATCTTGCGGCCGGTAAGACCGGTGTCGGCCATCGGGCCACCCCTGACGAATCGCCCGGTCGGATTGACCAGTATCCTGTAATCGGACTTATCTATGTCGAAAGGGGCAAGGACAGGGTCGATTACCTTTTCCGTCAGTCCCTTTCTTATCTCGTCGATCGAGACATCTTCACTGTGCTGAGTGGAAAGAAGGACTGTATCGATCTTCCTGGGAAAATTATCTTCGTACTCGATGGTGACCTGTGACTTTCCGTCCGGTTTGAGGTAACCTAGAGTCCCGTCTTTCCTTACGGCAGCCATCTGTTTTACAAGGAGATGCGCCAGATGAATAGGCATCGGCATCAGTACATCGGTCTGATGGCACGCGTACCCGAACATCATCCCCTGGTCACCCGCCCCGCCGGTATCTACACCCATCGCGATATCACCCGATTGTTCGTCAATAGCGGTGATCACTGCGGAAGTCTGGGAGGCGAAACCTAGAGAAGGTTCGTCATATCCGATGTCATGGATGACCGATCTCACTATCGTTGGAATATCGACATAAGCTGTCGTATGTATCTCCCCTGAAATAAAAGCCATCCCCGTCGTGACGAGAGTCTCGCAGGCGATCCTTCCCATTGGATCGTCTTTGAGTATAGCGTCGACGATACTGTCCGAGATCTGGTCGGCGACCTTGTCCGGATGGCCCTCTGTAACTGATTCTGAAGTAAAAAGGTGCTTCTCAGCCATTTACATCCTCCTTGGAATTATTTATACCGCATCAGTATATTTCCTTACATTCTCTCTATCGATCAATCCAAATCTACAAGCGAATCATCCCCGACATTAAGCCGCGCCGGTCTTGCTTTGACAACCACGCCTTTTCCCAGCACGCTCCCGGCCAGATTTGCTCCTTCGACCTGGCAATTCTCGTTAATTATCGAATCTCGTATCAGCGAACCTTCGATCCTGCATCCTTTGGATACAGTAACGTCGGGACCTATCACGGAATCTACGATCTCAGATCGGTCGCTGATGAAACATGGGTCTATGATTATTGTGTTCTTTCCGCTATAGCTCGATTTTCTACCCTTGAGAAGAGTGCTGTTAGTCTCCAGCAGCGTCTCGACCTTGCCACAATCGAACCAGTTATCTATCTCATATGGCACAAAGACGGCTCCACTGTCGATCATGTGAGAAAGGGCATCGGTGATCTGGTACTCTCCTCTCGTCCTGATATCATTTTCGATGACGTATTCGCATGACCTGTAAAGAAGCGACGAGTTTTTGAAATAATAGAGCCCGACGACGGCGAGATTGCTTTTCGGGTGATCGGGTTTTTCCTCTATCCCGGTGATCCTGCCGCCGGAAACCTCGCATATACCGAACCTGCGCGGATCCTCGACCTCTCTCACTCCGAGAACGCAGTCCCCCGAGCGCGGGACCTTCGAGAGATCGGTATCGATGATGGTATCTCCAAGAATTATTATCAGTTCAGAATCATCAGCATACGGCGAAGTCAGCGACACGGCATGCGCGATCCCTTTCTGCTCTTCCTGAATGACAAAATTCATTTCGATATCGTAATTATCCGTCAGGTATTCCCTTATCTGATCTCCCATATAACCGATTATCGGAACAAGCTCCGTCACTCCCATCGAGACGAGGGAATCGACGATATGTCCTAGGATCGGTTTGCCCGCAACCGTCACAAGCGCTTTCGGGATCGTATATGTCAGCGGACGAAGCCTTTTCCCGATTCCCGCCAACGGGATCACTGCTTTCATCGATACTCCGATCTTGTCAGGTCCTTCAACTCGTCGATCTTTTTAATCGGCGTGGGGTCGACTCCATACTCGACTGCCAGGTAAACGCTTGTCAGGTCTCCAAGGACCACGGCAGATAACTGGCGCTCGAACCTTCCCACAGCTCCCGCAGCGCCGGAGCTCTCTATCTTTATCGCCCCACCGGCCAGAGACTCAAGAAGTAAATACGCCGCTTCCATTCTTTTCGTCACCCTGGGATCGTCATCCCTGTCGCAAAGCATTATAAGAAAAAGATACTGCCTGAGTTTTTCCGGGCAATCCCAGGCCATGATCTCGTTATGGCCAAGCTCCGGGAAAGTGTTGAAAAACGCCATTGATTTGCTGTTTTCGTTGAACTGGCATTTCCACCTGTAGGCGGCTCCGGCAAGAAGGCCGTCTCCGCTGTAGATCAGGGGCGTCTTTCCGTAAAGTCTTTTCGCGAGTTGCATCGCGCTGTTTCCAGCCAGGTCTGCTTCGAGATGGCATTTTTCAAGGAGGCTCCTGGTGCCTTGCATCACCGAATCGAACGCCTCATCATCTATATCGAGAATATTCCATTCGCTCGCCAGCCTGACAAGCGGCGCGAATAGATAACCAAGAGAAGCACGGGGAGGATTGCCGCCGGGGATCTTAAGGAGTGGGACTCCCGCAGCCTCGGCTTCATCGGCAAGCAGACCTCCCGAGGTTATCACCGCAACGGGTGATCCCTTGACAATCGCCTCTCTGAAGGCGCTTATGACCTCCTCCGTGTTGCCGCTGTAACTGATACAGATTACAGGCGTGTCGGTTCCTGCAAAAGAAGGAAGGGAATACCCCCGCTCGATATGGAGGCTCTTGCGGCAACCGGGTCTTATCAGGTCTTTCATCAGCTGTCCGCCTATTGCTGATCCTCCCATTGCGCTGATTATGAACGAGGATGGCGGTTCTGGGATATCACGGACAAAATCGAGCGATGATCCCCACGCTTCATCCATCTGGTCCGGCAGGGACAAGACCTTGTCGATCATCCTGTCCTGGTCGATGCTGTAGTGTCTTGCGGAATGTTCGACGTTCAAATAAACCCTCCAGCAGATGGCTTTCCGCCATGCTGTTCTATCTTTTTTCCGTGATCGGGTCTTTCGGAATATACTCAAGGAGTTCCGGACGTTTATCTTCGATAAACCTGTTTACCAGTTCAATGACTTCACCTGAAGTCGACATCAACAGGGCTTTCCTTACCAGTGACCTCGTCTCATCATATGTCACCGATCTGATGATCTTCTTGATCTCCGGGATCAGGTACGCGCTGGCGCTGAACTCATCGAGTCCGAGCCCTATAAGCAGTATCGTGCCGATCACCCTTGCGTCGGCTACCATCTCTCCGCATAACCCCACCCATATCCCCGCTTTATGAGCCTCGGTCACGGTGCTGTTGATAAAGCGGAGGATCGCCGGATGCAGGGTGTCGTAGAGATATGATATCCTGCTGTTCCCCCTGTCCACGGCGAGAGAATACTGAACAAGGTCGTTAGAACCTATACTGAAAAAATCGACTTCCCTGGCCAGTACATCGGCCATGACGACGGCAGATGGAGTCTCGATCATGATCCCGATCTCGACATCATCGCCATACTGGTATCGCTCCCTTTTCAGGTCATCCTTCACTTCATCGCAGATCGCTATAGCCTGGCGGACCTCATCAACGACCGAGACCATCGGGAACATTATCCTCGCCCTGCCGTGAGCCGCCGCTCTGAAGATGGCGCGAAGCTGCGTCCTGAATATATCTTTACGAGAGAGTGTGAAACGGATCCCGCGCCATCCCATGAAAGGATTATTCTCCACACTGTCATCCACCCATTTGGCTATCTTGTCCCCCCCGATATCAAGAGTCCGGAAAAGTACGGGATCAGGGGCTACTTTCTTTACTATGCTCCTGTAGTACCTGTACTGTTCTTCCTCTCCAGGGAGCGTACCTCTCATCATGAAAAAATACTCTGTCCTGAACAGCCCGATCCCTCTAGCGCCGTGTTCTATTATATTCTCGACTTCCTCATCCATCTCGATATTGCCGGAGAGTTCTATAGTCCTGTTATCGAGCGTGACAGCGGCGTAATCCTTCAGCGTCAGAAGTTCTTTTTCGATCTCCTTGAATTTCTGAAGGGCTTCCTTGTAAAGCTCGACAGTCTCCGGAGTCGGGTTGAGTATTACCTGACCTGTAAGACCATCGACGATGATCTGGTCGTAAGGTTTGGCGTGGCTGCTGAACTGATCGAGCCCTACTACGGCTGGAATACCGATCGATTTGGCTATTATCGCCGCGTGCGATGTCCTGCCTCCCGTATCCGATACAAAAGCGAGGACATATTTTCTCTTGAATCCGACCGTATCTGAAGGAGTAAGAGTCTTCGCGACTATTATCGCTTTCTTCCTCAGATTCGCGATCCCCTCGGTCTTCTGCCCGAGCAGATTCCGAATGACACGCCTCTTCACATCCTTTATATCTTCAGCTCTTTCCTTCAGGTACTGGTCTTCCATATGTTCAAAAGCGGTGAGAGTCTTGTCTATCACCCTGGTAAAGGCGTAGGCGGCATTGGCATTTTCCGCTCTGATCAACTCTTTCGTCTCTTCCTTCATCATCTCGTCGGCAAGGATCATTATATGGGAATCGAGTATCTTGGCGTGGTCTTCCCCCATCTCGGCGGCAAGCGCTTTATGCAACTCGCCGAGTTCTTCACCGGTACGCCTGAGGGCATCCTCGAATTCAGCGATCTCGCCCTTGATCTCTTTGTCCGTGATAGACTCATTATTAACGGGGAGTTCATCGACATTCACGACGAAAACTTCTCCGAAAGCTATGCCCGGAGCAGCGGGAATACCGTTAAAAATAATCTCTTTTTTTTCATCGGTCTTCTTTTTCATACTATTCTACTCTTCCATATAGAATTTATTATCGATAAGGTCTATCAGCGTATCAAGAGCTTCTTTTTCATCCACTCCATCGACGTTCAGCAGCAGTTCAGTCCCGAATTCGGCTCCAAGTCCCGCCACTCCGAGAATACTCTTGGCGTTCATCAGATCCTCATCCTTGCCGATCATCACTTCTGATTTGAACCTGCTTGCCATCTTGACAAGCTCGCCTGCGAGCCGAAGATGGATCCCTCTCTTGTTGGTGACCTTTACCTTGCCTGAAATCATATTATTACTTCTTGCCAGACCCGGTCTGGAAGCTGGAGATCCATGGTATCGAATCAAACGATCACCAGAAAACCGGCTGTGGCCAGGAAAAGCGCCAAAACAGTCCACAGGACATCTATCTTCCCGCGAAGCAGAATAAGAACGAGAGCGACGATCGCTCCCCATAAGACAAAACGCGAACCGCCAGCACTCCATGCCCGGGTAAAGACCAGGGCCGAAAACACTCCAGAGACAAAAGCTCCCGCGCCGAGCATGACCTTCTGTTCCCTGAAAAGCGTAGTGGCGAATCCTCGTCCGACATCCTCACCAAGTAACAATCCGACCCGACAACCACCGATCCTCAACTTCAGATGATAGAGATTATAGATAACCAGAAAGATCATCGGACCTATGTACGAGCTATACATAGCAAAAATACTGCCGAAAGTCAACGCAAACGGCATTAACACGATCTCGAAGAAATAATCCCCTTTTGCCGTAAATACGGATGAAAGTGCCTCTTTTACCCGTTTTATACGTTCGGCAGGGATATCCTCGCCCGCTTTTCTTCTCGATTCGAGATTCATGACAGCGCCGGAGACATATGAAGCGATCATCGGATTGGCGTTAAAATACTCCGAATGCCGCCCTGAGATCTCCTTCAGCGACTCCATGTCATCACTTATCTCGCGGAAAAATGGGAGGAGATGGCAGAAAAACCCGAGACCATCGAGTATCCGGCTGTTCCTCGAGTTCTGAAGAAAAAATATACCAGCTATCACTTTCAATCTCGTTCTATTCTTCATATTCCATCACCGCGGAGAATGCCCGGGCCGGATCACCTCACCGTCACGATAAGAAGAGTCAGTAAAAAACCGGACGCGAACCACAAAACCTGCGACCTGGCGGCATACAGCCGCAGAAGCGAACCGATCCCGATAAATGGTATGAGAAGATGAAGCTGTCCGAAAGCTCCCGTGACCGATCCGGGAAGGCGCAGCGCGATAGATCCGACCACCGGCGGACCTGCCGATATGACCGCGAAAAGCAGAAGAAAAGCAAACAGAAAATGTATAACCGTCATCGATAGATGGATCGTGGCGGCTGTTCCCGACCTGCCATCAAGGGCCCAGCCTCTTGCTTTCAGCACGATGCCGGAAGATGCTTTTTCCCACCAGCTGTAGAAAGCCTGCCCCGCCCCCGCCACAAGGACCCCCGCCAGGATGGAGGCGAGAAGGACAAAACCGCCCGCTGACGGGTCGCCACCGAGCCCACGCGATCCAAGTATATAAAGAGCCGAAACAGCTATCCCACCGAGAGGAATATCGGGAGTTCCCTTACCCCGCAAATGTACATGGCCGAGAAATATCATCTGGAAAAGAGCACCGGCAAGAAGTCCTTCAGTCCAGGCTCCCAGCACAGATCCTATCAGTATTCCCGCCGATATCGGCTGCGAGATCATCGTCCTGATCGAACTCCTCTGATCAAGAGCAAGGATCCCACCTGTCAGGGCCACCGCGAAGACCGGATTCATCAGTTTCAAACCCCTTCCGTCCGAATCGGCTCCTGTCAGAGAGTACCGGTCCGGATCCTGATCCTTATCGTGGATGATCCGCCTTCTGATAAAGACAGATCCCATACAGGCACAAGTGCTGAACCCTGGTAGACCCTCTCGTACCCCGAATCGGAATTGGAGACCGTCTCCACCGGGAATCTCCAGAAAAGCGCCACGGGATCGAAATCGAATATCACCCCGAGACGAAGGTATTCATCTCTCATCTCAAAATTACCCAGGCCGGCCTCTTCACCTGTCGAGGCAAGATTCGTCTGCTCGACGTCCCTCCCTGGAAAAAGGAAAAATCTGTCGGGAGCATCTCCGGCAAGAAAAGAGATCACGTTTTCCACGGCAAACCGCGTTTTCAGTTTTCCGCCAGCCTTGATCGAATATTCCACATCAATGGTTCTGCCCGAATCGAGCAGAGTGATCCTCTTGTCAATGGAGAGATCGACTCTCCCCTCACCCTGGATCACCTCCCCTTTTCTGCTGAAATGAAAGACCGGAAGGTCGACCGGTCCTTCGACCTGAAGGAGATAATCTCCAGTGGCGAAGTCCCCCCTCTCGCTGTACTCCGATCTCGAGAAGGAAGAGAGGGTGGCGGCAGGATCGATAAAATGATCGACCAGCGAAGCCCGGGGCTCGCTGTCGTAAAAAAGTCTTTTTTCAAGTCCTTCTTCCCTGGCCGTAGACATCTCGTGTATGCTGATCGCTCCATCACCTTCCGCCGCTCGGCCCAGCCCGGCGATCTTCCTGTGATAATACTCCTCCCTGCGCGTAAGCGTGTCAGTGAGGTTGAACCGCGCTTCCCTGAGATCAAGCTCTCTCAGCACCGCGCCTTTAAGTTTCATGAAGAGTTTTATCTTCCCGGTCGATACTGACAGTTCTTCGATCCCGTCCCCGTCGATATCGCTGATCCCGTGATCGATATATTCTTTCTTTCCGCGGGTCTCATCCTCGATGATTTTTTCCGCGGCTATGATATGACTGAAGACAGCGCTTCTAAGGTGAGGAAGGTACAATCCTCCAAAAAGTCCGTGCCAGTATGCGCAATTGCACTGGGCCTGATAGAGATGCCTCTTCGCCGATTCGGCGATACTGACTTTTCCCGGGCCTGCCGCGTATTGATCCACTATCTTGCTCGCGAGGATCATCCGCTTGTGCATCCAGTTGCTTTCCTCGTATTTGACCAGAAAATTACGCCACAACCCTCCCCTGAGCGCTTCGGCCGGATCGGGAAAGGATCCGCTCGCTTCCAACGCCTCTTTGGCGATATTATACGATTCCTGCGCCCTGACAGGCAGCGCCCACTCCATCATCTCCACGTACGAAGCTGTAGGAAGATATACGATCGATCTTGCCACGGTCGAATCCAGGACCCTGCTGAATGTCGTCGTCTCCAGCCAATCGTTGTTCGCCCGGAGGGCGTCGCAGAATCTTCGCAGCCAGTTTTCTCCGTAGCAGAGCGAATTTGTGCCGGTCCACAACCCGAATTTCTCGCCGTCATCGGCAAGCACCGCGATTATCTCCCCTCCGGAGCTTTCCCGGGAAAGCGAACCAAGATAGGTCATCGTCTCTTCGGGATCATGAAAGGGAATCAGGTACCTGAGGTTCTTGTCGATCGGAAAGACCTTGATATACGAACCGTTTTCCTCGGTAAGAAAATAACCTTTCAGCTGGGCCGGTTCGAATCCTGTCGATTTGAAATGGGAGTCATCCACCAGCACATACTCGAGACCGGCGGCAGAGAGAGTCTCCGGCATATGGGGATCCCATATCCTTTCAGTCAACCAGCAGCCGCGGGGCCTTATCCTGAAATGTTTTTCCAGATAGTCACTCATCATCGACAACTGCCCCGACCTGTCCCTCGAAGGTATGACTGTCAATATCGGTTCATAGTATCCCGCGGACATCAACTCTATCTGGCCGGCCGAGACCATGGCCGATATCATATCGAGATATTCGGGATGTCTCTGCTCAAACCAGTCCCAGAGGATGCCACTGTTATGCAGGGCGAAAGGGATGTCGGGATAATCCTTCATCACATCCAGGAAAGGAAGGTAAGCCCTGACATAGGCGTCTTCTATCACATGATCGAAGTTGCCTACCGGCTGATGATTATGGAGTCCCAGGATAAACCTTGTTTTATTACTCATTACCAGCTTCTCTCTTTAAACGATCCTGGAATTGAGGATGATCTTCTCATCGTCAGGAAGTGCTCTCGCGTCGAGGGTGATCCCGAGCTTGACCATCTCTCTGAGAGCTTTCCTGTCTTCGTCGTCTATATATATATTATCAAGGATCTTTTCCTTGCCGTCATGATAGTGCATCCCCCCGACATTCACTTCACCGACCCCGAGCCCCAGTTTGATGAGCCTGAAAGCACTGGCCGGGTTCCTGACAAGAAGGATGACCCGTTCGCTGTCGAATACGGCACCATTGAACTGGTCGACCGCCTCAACGAGAGTGACGAGAGATATCTTCACGCCTGGCGGTGCGGCAAGCAGGTAGAGATCGCTTTCCCATTTGTCGGCCGCGACCTCGTCATCGGCTACGATTATCCTCTCCGGCCTGATCTTTCTGCCCCAGCCGAGGACGACCTGGGCATGGACCAGTCTGTCATCTATCCTGAACAATAAAAGCATATCTTTCGGACCATCCCGGATAAAAATGCGAAAGGTGGCCTGCCTGACCGGCTCCGCTGGCGGCTGAGAGTGCGGAAGACTACATATCTATGACCTTGACACTTTCCTGCCCCCGCCTGATCAGGTTCCCGATCACCTGCTGCGGGTCCATTGTGCCCTGTTTTGTGATAAAATCAAGAATAATCGGAAGATTGACCCCGCTAATGATCCATGCCCTGTCGTACCCCTTGACAGCTCTGAGACAATTCATCGAACACGAGCCTCCGAAATAATCGACGAAGATTATAGTGTCGCGCTCCCTGTCCTCGTCAAGTATATCCCTGATCTTCCCGATAAGAACGTCATCGCTGAGACCGGTATTGGATAGAGTCCGGCAACATTGGACATCACCGACTATCAGTTTTGCCGTGTTGAGAAGTTCCCTGGCAAAATCGCCATGAGTCACTATAAGTCCGAGCATTTCCCCGTTTTCTTCATTCATTGTCATATTTAAGATATCTGCGCGTTTTTTTGTCGCTTTCCATGGCATTACCGAGTTGTTGATCGAGTCTCTGGGCCGCGTCGATCCCGTATACCTTGAGCATGTGATTGAGAGCGATAGCTTCCGAGATCACGGTTATATTCTTCCCGGGAAAGATCGGTATCACAAGCTGCCTTATATCGACGCCAAGAATATCGGTGGTGTGATCGTCGAGACCGTGCCTGTCCCAGTCTTTATCCGGATCCCAGTCTTCGAGCCTTACGACAACCTCTATCCGTTTCTGTATCCTGACCGCCCTTATACCGAAAAGATCCATCATGTTTATAATACCGACTCCCCTGATTTCCATGAAATGCCTCAGATGGTCCCGTCCCCTTCCCACAAGGATGTTTCCATGCTTTGAGACTTCGACCACGTCATCAGCCACCAGGCGATGCCCTCTTTCGACAAGATCAAGAGCTATCTCGCTCTTACCGATAGCGCTTCTTCCGGAGAAAAGGAGCCCGACCCCATACACATCAACCAGCGAACCATGAAGAACCGTCCTCGGAGCGAAGACGTAATCAAGCTGTCCGGTAAGGACATGGATGAATTCGGTAGTCTGCATCGCCGTCCTGATAACGGGAACGGAGTTCTTTTCGGCAAGTTGAAGAAAATCATCGGGGACTTCGAGGCTTTTTGTCACGATGATACAACAGAGAGTCCTGGAGAAAAGTCTTTCGATAGCAGCTGTATGCTCGATCGGCCGGAGCGATCGCAGATAGAGTATCTCCGTCTCTCCCAGTATCTGGATCCTTTCGTAAAGATAGTTCTCCATGAATCCAGTGAGAGCGAAGGCTGGCCTGTGTATATCGGAAGTGGTGATCGGGATCTTGCTTTCAAGCCCCTTCGTCAGCACTTCCAGATGGAATTCTTCCCTGTTGTCTTCATAGAACGACCTGACAGAATGCTCCTTGACCAATTGAACCCTCCATCTCTCCCTGAAAGTGGCATCTTTACGAAGTATCGATCACCCCGAAATCTCCGTCTGAACGTTTATAGACGAAGTTCATTTTACCTGTTTGCGAGTTTTTGAAAAGGGAAAAATCTATCTCGCTCTTCTTGAGAGAAAGAATAGCCTCCTCGATGGAGAGTTCTCTCACGTCATGAGCTATCGGTTCCATTATTTCGATGCCGCTCTCGCTTCCTATGCTGTCCGCCTTGATGATCAGTTCCTGCGGTTTAATATTGTTCTCCAGTCGCTTTGTCTTCTGATGGCTCGCTTTCAGCCTCTGCTTGAATTTCTTGATCTGCCTCTCAAGGTTTTTGGTAGCCTTGTCTATGGAGACGGCCATCTCGTTCGATTCTTCCTTGGCGTTGAAATCATGACCGTTGACATGGACATTTATTTCGGCGATATGACGGAATTTCTCTACTGACATGATGACATCGACGTTAAGGATCTGATCGAAATACCTTTTCAACCTGTATACTCTCTCTTCAATATGCTCCATAAGTATGGAATCTGTCTCGAAATGTCTTGCTGTGGTGGTCAGATTCATCGTGTACTCCTCCTCCTATCAAATGTCCGTCTTATCCGGCCCAGGCTTTCGTATCATATCGAGCCTGTTTTCCTGATAGGAACTACGCACGAGGGGACCCGCCGACACTTCGGCAAAACCCATCTCGTACCCCTTTTTTTCAAGCCATTCGAACCTCTCCGGAACTATATACTCCTTTACCGGCACCTGTCTGACGCCTGGCCGGAGATACTGTCCGATCGCGGTAAAATCACATCCTGCTCGACGAATATCATCCATCGCGCCGAGCACCTCATCGAACGTTTCTCCAAGTCCGAGCATGAATGACGATTTCGTCAGGACCTCCTTTCGGTCTTTCACATTCCTGAGAAGATTCAATGATCTGTCATAATCGGATCCTTTTCTTACCTCTGGATAGAGCCTTCTAACAGTCTCCATGTTATGAGAGAAAATATCCGGTCCCGCGTCGAGGACAGTCTCGATAGACCCGGTCCTGCCCTGAAAATCGGGAACAAGCACCTCGATGACGGGAACCGGATCGAGTTTTTTCAGTTCTCTGATAAGATCGGCATAAGCCGCGGCTCCCCCGTCAGGAAGATCGTCTCTTGTCACTGACGTCACGATCACGTGGTCCAGACCGAGTTCTCCGGCGGCATCGGCTATCCGCTCGGGCTCGTCCGGGTCGGGATCGGAAGGTATGCCTTTTCGCACTGAACAGAAAGCGCATCCTCTCGTACAGGTATCACCGAGCATCATGAAAGTGACTTTTCCCTTTGAATAGCATTCGCCCCTGTTCGGGCACAGACCTTCCCTGCAGATAGTATGAAGGCCCCTTCTCCTGATCGTTCCCTCGATACGGGCCGATTCGCTGAGAAGAGGTATCTTCCTCCTCAGCCAGGAAGGAAGCCTTTTTGTAGCATTCTCATCGACAGATCGAATCATTTATCGTCAGATACCCCACTGGTAAAATCTACTAATATTCCTTGCGGTGCCTTGCTGGTAGTATTCCAAGCTGTTCCCTGTACTTCGCGACGGTTCTTCTCGCTATGATCAGACCGTCTTTCTCCAGGATATCGGCGATCTTCTGATCGCTCAGCGGTTTTTTTGGATTTTCCTTGGCAATGATCCCCTGGATCTTCACCTTGGCGCTCTTGGCGGAGACCTCTTCACCGGACTGTGTCCCGAGAGAGGAACTGAAGAAGAATTTCAGCTCGAATACTCCCTTGGGAGTCTGGACATATTTGTTCGTAGTAACGCGGCTTACCGTCGACTCGTGCATGTCAATACGGCTTGCCACCTGCTGCAGGGTGAGCGGTTTCAGAGCGGCCGTCCCTTTTTCAAAGAACTCCTTCTGTTCCTCCACAATGCACTGCATCACCTTTATCATCGTTCTGCGGCGTTGCTCTATCGTCTGTATAAGCCATTTGGCGTTCTTGAGCCTTCCCTGAATGAAATCGCGGGTCTCGCTGCTTATACCGGAATCCCGCTGCAGCTCATCCTTGTACGACTGGCTGATCCTCAGACGCGGGACATTGCGATCATTCAGATAGATCACGTATTTCTCCCCGACCAGATCGACGACGAGGTCGGGGATCACGTAATGCGGATTATCGACGATCACGTCGAGGCCAGGTTTGGGGTTGAGGGTCCCGATCACCGCCGCCTGGGCCTGTACTTCTTTAAGGGAGATCTTCAGTTTCTTGCTGAGATCGAGATATTTCTTCTGTTTGAATTCCTCGAAATGGTCGCTGACTATCCTCGCGGTCAGGCTGTCTTCAAGATTCTTTGCTTTCAGCTGGATCAGGAGGCATTCCCTCAGATCCCTCGCTCCTACTCCGACGGGGTCGAATGTCTGGATCAGCTTCAGGACGCTTTCCACTTCGCTCTCTTCGGTGCCGAACGTCCTTGCTATATCGACCACCGGCATAGTCAGATATCCTGAATCATCCAGGGACCCGATGATGAATTCGCCGATTTCCAGGATCTTTTCGTCCTCGGAAGAGAGCCTGAGCTGATTGAAGAGATATTCTGAAAAAGTCTGCTTGGCTACCGGGACCCTTTCGACAAAATCCTCTTTTTCCTCTACTTCGGCGTTACCACCGCTGTTCCACGCGGTATCATAAAAATCATCCCACTCGTCCTTGTCATCGGTAGAGTCAGCCGGTTCTTTTTCTTTCTCGTCATCATCCTTGTCATCGTCCTCGGCCGAATCAATGACTTCGTCTACCTCTTCAAGAAGCGGGTTCTGCAGTATCTCCTGCTTAAGCACCTGCTGGAGTTCCAGGGTAGGCATCTGCAGCAATTTCAGGGCCTGTTGCAGCCTTGGCGTCATCACCAGCCGCTGACTCATCCCAAGGCGCATACCCATTTTCATTTCCATAATATATCCATCCTGTTCTACAGACGAAAGGCGTCGCCGAGATAGATCTCACGCACCTCGGGATCGCCGGCCAGGTCGTCCGCTGTTCCGGAGCGCTTGATGCTCCCTTCATACATGATATATGCCCTGTCAGTTATAGACAATGTCTCCCTGACGTTATGATCGGTGATCAGGACGCCGAGGCCCTTCTCACGGAGTTTCGTTACTATACTCTGAAGATCGGCCACCGCTATAGGGTCTATTCCCGCGAAAGGTTCGTCGAGAAGCATGAATGACGGCTCTGTCACGAGCGATCTCGTAACCTCTACCCTTCTGCGTTCCCCGCCGGAAAGCTGGTATCCGTAACTTTTGCGAAGATACTCCACGTTAAGATCGGTAAGAAGGCTTTCGAGCCTCTCATCCTGCTCTTTCTTTGAAAGAGGCAGGGTCTCGAGAATAGCTTTCAGGTTATCCTCGACCGTCAATTTCCGGAATATCGATGCTTCCTGCGGAAGATAACCTATACCCTTTCTCGCCCTCTTGTACATCGGAAGAGAGGTGATCTCGTCCCTGTCCAGGATGACCTGCCCCTTATCAGGCCTGATCATACCGGTTATCATGTAAAAAGTCGTAGTCTTACCGGCTCCGTTCGGACCCAGAAGCCCTACTATCTCTCCCCGCTTGACATTTATCGATACGTCATTTACGACGCACCTCTTGCCATACGCCTTTACAAGGCCCCTGCATCCAAGGCCCGGATAGTCATGTTCGTTTCCGCTGGCCCCGTTATTCATCCTTGCCTGCCTTGTTACCGCGCTCCCTGTCGACTTCATTTTCGACGAGGCCTTCTTCATCTCTCAGATATGCTTTCACGTCTCGTTTTATATCAATATTCTTAAGTTCCGGATAACCCTGAAATCCGTACCCGGTCAATATATCATTCCCTTTGGTGACTTTTACGAAATCTTCAGTATGTATCTGCCCGTACTGATTGAGCCAGACGAGGCTCTCTGTTTCGAGAATAAAACCCTCGGTCGATGTGAGAACGACATTTCCAAGGGCTGTCAGATCGTGAGTCTGCTGGTTATACTCTCCCTTGTCCGCGGTGAGGATCGAAGTGACCTTTCCATCGCGGTCATAAAAGACGATCTCCGGGCTGTCCGTCACGAGGAGTTTTCTTATATTGTAGACCCTGGCGACCGGAGCGTCGAGGATCCACTCCACTATTCCCGAATCGCTTTCAATCGTCGTGAAATCGGCAAATTCCTGGTCAGCCATCTCCGCCTCGCCGACCGAGCGCTCGGGACGGTCAGAACCGCTGCACGACAAGAGTATCGATAGTGTAAGGAAAATCAGAAAACTTGGATAAAAGACTCTTTTTATATCTGGCGGCGCCAGAGAGGGGATTTCTTTCTTTTTTGCGTGGACCATTAAAATATTATACCTTTTCTAAAATCTCATCGGTAAATCGGACCCACATATAAATTATACCCCGTTTTTTTGAAAAAAACCGGGTTTTTTACTTTTCACACTCTGAAAATCATCCAGATGCTGATTTTTTCACCTGCCACCCGATCCCTTCCGCCTGGATCTCTTATTCGTGTAACCTGTTGACAACACAGGAAAAAAGCTTACTTTCACATCAGATATAACACACGCGTAAAGGATAGTCAAGCAATATGTATGCCAGTCCAAAAGAGGCTTATCTTCGTGGAATAAAAGAAGTTAAAACGATTATTTTAATCCCGCCCTCAGGATATCATGCAGATGGATCAATCCTACCGGCTTTCCATCGTCATCGATCACGAAAAGCTGTGTTATCGGTCCGCCCGGATTCATCTCCATATCTTCAAGAGCTTTAACGGCAAGATGGTCGGACCGCGTCGTCCTTGGATCGGGAGTCATCAGTTCCGATACTCTCGATCCGAGGGCATTCGGGTCTTTTATCAGGAATCGTTTTATATCGCCATCTGTTATCATTCCGGCAAGCCTGCCATCAGAGTCTATGACGCCCGTACAACCAAGCCGTTTCTCCGAGATCTCGAATAGCGCGTCCTTGAGAAGAGTGTCGATCCCTACCAGGGGCATCTCCTCTCCACTATGCATCAGTTCCCCTGTCGTAACGATGAGCCGTTTACCGAGTATCCCCCCGGGATGAAGCCTCGCGAAATCGTCCCTGCTGAAATCCCTGCTTCTGAAGACCGCGACTGCCAGCGCGTCTCCGAGAACAAGCGAAGCGGTAGTGCTGGTAGTCGGAACGATATCCATCGGACAAGCCTCCCCCGCGATATTGACAGGCAGGATCACGTCGCTCTGCCTGGCCAGGGGGGAATCGAGGCTGCCGGTGATCGAGATCAGGCTTATCCCTATATTCTTTATGAACGGGAGTATCCTCGAGAACTCATCATCCCCTCCGCTCTTGCTTACCGCGAGAAGAAGATCATCAGATGTCATCATCCCCATATCCCCGTGGGCAGCCTCTACCGGGTGAAGGAAGACAGAAGGGGTCCCTGTGCTGCTGAAAGTCGCCGCGATCTTTCTCGCTATGATCCCCGATTTACCGATTCCGCATACTATAACCTTCCCGGAGCATGAAAGGATGAGCCCGACTGCCTTCTCGAAATCGCCATCGATGCTGTCATAGAGGGATTGGAGACCTTCGATCTCCAGAGAAAGGACTTCCCTGCCGATCTCGATTATGCTTTTATCGCCGTTTTTCTCCGACATATCATCTCCATTGCCTTGCCATCGATTCCCCCAGTCGGGATCTTGTTCGCCCGGAGTCATCCCTCCCGGGCTTCGAATATCCTCGCCGCGGAGTCGAGCAGGTCCTGCAACTGATCCAATGGAAGCATCACTTCCGCGTCGCAGCTGCAGCTGAGGGGATTGAAGTGGGTCTCTATGAACAATCCATCGCATCCGGCAGCGACCGCTGCCATCGCGAGACTCTTCGCCATCGCCGGCCTGCCGCCCGACCTGTCGCCAAGTCCTCCGGGAAGTTGAAGCGAATGGGTCGCATCGAAAACAAGAGGCACATCAAATTTCTTCATTCGGATGAACGACGTCATATCGACAACCAGGTTGTTGTAACCGAACGAAGTCCCTCTCTCCGTCACAAAGACCCCTCCCGCTCCGCTCTTTTCAGCCTTTTCCACCGCGTTACCCATATCTTCAGGTGAAAGGAACTGACCCTTCTTCAGGTTGACGATACGTCCGGTGCCGGCAGCTTCTACGACAAGTCTGGTCTGGCGCACGAGAAAAGCCGGTATCTGGATAATATCACAGACCTCGGCGACCGGTCCGACTTCGCTCCGGCAATGTACATCGGTCAGCAGGGGAACGTTCATTTCCCGTTTCACCCGCTCGAGAAGAGCGAGTCCCTTTTCAAGCCCAGGCCCGGTGTAAGACTGCAGGGAAGACCTGTTGTCCTTAAGGTAACTTGCCTTGAAGACAAAGAAGAAGCCGGCTTTTGCGGCAGCTCCCGCCGCCGCTTCGGCTATCCTCATCAGATCATCCTCATCCTCGATCACGCAGGGCCCGGCGACAAGCAACGGGACCTTTCCGGGCAGAAAAGTCTGATCTCCTATTTTAACGGGATCCATAACCCCTCCGGTCAGCTTTCGCTGCTCGCCGCGGTAGTATTAAATGGAGCGGCGCCAGAGCGGCTCAGTTCTTTCGCGGCACCAACAAGTCCCCTGAAAAGGGGATGGGCGTTCATCGGGCGGGATTTGAGCTCGGGATGGAACTGCACTGCTATAAAATATGGATGGTCTTCCAACTCTACGATCTCGACAAGGTCTCCTTCGGGTGAAAGCCCCGAGATCACAAGCCCTTTCGAGACGAGTAATTCCCTGTAATCATTGTTGACTTCCCAGCGGTGCCTGTGGCGCTCGCTTATTATATTTTCGTCATATAGCCTCGCTGCGAGAGTATCTTCCTTCAGGTGGCAGGGATAGGCGCCGAGCCTCATCGTGCCGCCCATCTTCGAATTGCCTCTCTGCTCCAGCATCAGATCGATCACCGGATCGGCGCAATCGGGATCGAATTCGCTGCTTCCCGCCTCTATACCGCATACATTTCTGGCGAACTCTATAACAGCGCATTGAAGCCCCAGACATATCCCGAGAAATGGTATCCCGTTCATCCTGGCGTATTTCACGGCGTTGATCTTTCCATTGATCCCGCGATCGCCGAATCCTCCCGGCACCAGGACTCCGTGGACACCATCGAGGTATGTTCCGGCTCCGTTTTCCTCGATCTTTTCAGCGTCGACCCACCTTATCCTCACCTTGACGTCGTTGGCGACGCCGGCATGGATGAACGACTCAATGATACTCTTGTAAGCGTCGACAATCTGTATATATTTGCCGACTATCGCTATGTCTACATTCTCGCTCGCAGTATATATCTTCTCGACCATACGTTCCCACTCTTCCAGATCGGGAGAGGGACAATCGAGGCCGAGCTTCTCGACGACTATATCGTCGAGGTCCTGTTCATGGAAAAGAAGGGGTACATGATATATCGATCTCGCATCGACCGCTTCTATAACTGCCTTTTCCTCGACACTGCAGAAAAGAGCGATCTTCGCGCGGACATCTTTTTCAAGAGATGTCTCGGACCGGCAGATAAGGATATCGGGCTGGATGCCGATCTCCCTGAGGCCCTTGACGCTGTGCTGAGTCGGTTTCGTCTTGATCTCCTGGGCTGCCTTGATATATGGCACAAGGGTCAGATGGATATAGAGTACGTTCTCGCGCCCCAGGTCGAGCCTGAGTTGCCTGATCGCTTCGATGAAAGGAAGTCCCTCGATATCCCCCGTCGTACCCCCGACTTCGGTGATCACTACATCTACGCCTTCGCCATCCCTGGCTGCCATCAGAATACGGTTCTTTATCTCATCGGTCACATGCGGGACGACCTGGACCGTCCTGCCGAGATAGCCTCCGGCTCTCTCACGGTTGATGATCGCTTCGTATACCTGTCCGGTCGTGACATTGGACCTCTGGCCGAGAGAGCGGTCTATGAACCGCTCGTAATGTCCAAGGTCGAGATCGGTTTCGGCGCCGTCGTCTGTCACGAAGACTTCGCCATGCTGGAAAGGACTCATCGTGCCTGGATCGACATTGAGATATGGATCGAATTTCTGAAGTACGACGTTCAGGCCTCTCTGCTTGAGAAGAAGCCCGAGAGAAGAAGCAGCGATACCCTTTCCAAGAGATGAGACCACCCCACCGGTGACAAATATATATTTCGTCTTCTTTCCCAATCTACCCCTCAGCAATCGGTATCAGCCAGAGCGAATCTTTTCAGGTCGAAGAGACCTTAACTTTTTCTGATTATTTTTTCAACTCTTTTTATATCTTCGGGAGTATCGACACCCGTACTTTTTTCATCGCACCTTATTATCCGGATATTATATCCGTTTTCCAGAGCCCTGAGCTGTTCGAGATCCTCTCTCTTTTCAAGGGGTCCTCTCTCCAGGTTTCCGTAGCCGAGGAGGAAATCTTTCCTGAAAACATAGACACCGACATGACGGAGGAACTTTCCAGCGCCTGAAGGGAGTGGGGACCGGGAGAAATACAGGGCATCTCCCGAGATCGACGCGGCTACCTTTACTACCTGGCGGCTTTTGAAAGCCTCGCGGTCATCCGACTCGGATGCGAGCGTACCCATAACGATACTTTCATCAGATGCCATCGCGCCTATCAGATCCTCCAGGCCTGTCACCGGAACGAGAGGTTCATCTCCCTGGAGATTGACGATTATCTGATAATCCAGCCCGGAAGCGACTTCACAGACTCTTGACGTGCCGTTTTCATGGGAAGCGGATGTCATTATCGCTTCAGCACCGTTCGCGCGGACGATCCCGGCGATCCTCTCGTCGTCAGTAGCGACGATCACCCTGTCGGCATTTTTCACCCTCGTTGCTCCATCAACTACATGGAGGATCATTTCTCTGCCGTCTATCAGCGCCAGCGGCTTGCCGGGGAATCTTGTCGACCCGTACCGGGCGGGGATTATTATCAGCACGCCTGTCCCGTTCAATGACTTCTCCCGACGAAAATCCAGTAACCTGCCTATCCCGTCTCTCTTTCACCGTCCAGCCGACCGGTGATCATCAAAAGCTCAGATCTTCCTGAATTTCTTCTGGCCCTCTTCGTAGACATTACCGCCCAGGCAGTCCTGCGCGACGATAAGGGGAAAATCCTTTACCGTCAGCCTTCTTATCGCTTCAGCGCCGAGGTCTTCGTAGGCAACTACCTCTGCCGAGGTAATCGACCTTGATATCAGGGCCGCCGCTCCTCCGGTGGCGGCGAAATAGACCGCCGTATTCTTTTTCATCGAATCGACGACCGCTTCGTTTCTCGCCCCCTTGCCTATCATACCCTTAAGGCCGTTATCGAGAAGCACCGGAGCGTAAGGGTCCATCCGGTAGCTCGTCGTCGGTCCGGCCGAACCTATAGCCTTTCCCGGCGGCGTGGGAGACGGTCCCACATAATATATGACCTGCCCTTCAAGCTCGAATGGAAGCTCTTTTCCCTCTTCTATCAACGCGACGAGCCTGGCGTGCGCGGCGTCTCTAGCCGTATAGACCGTCCCTGAGAGGGAGACCTTGTCTCCCGCCCTGAGTTTTTTTATATCCTCATCCTTCAGGGGAGTCTTCAATGAATATTCAGCCATCTCTCACCTTTCTTCTTTCTACAGCTCTATATATTTATGCCTCGCGGCGTGGCAGTTAAGGTTCATCGATACGGGAAAGGAGGCTATATGCCTCGGAGCCACTTCTATATGAACAGCCAGAGCGGTAGTGACACCGCCGAATCCCATCGGACCGACACCGACATCATTGACCATGCGGAGAAGTTCCTTTTCCAGGTCGGCGTAATATGGATCCTTATGCTCGCTGCCGATCTCCCTGAGGAGAGCTTTCTTGGCAAGGAGCGCGCACCTTTCAAATGTCCCGCCTATACCTATCCCGACTATCACCGGCGGGCAGGGATTTCCCGAAGCGGCCCTTATATTGTCCACGACGAATTTCTTGATCCCCTCGACTCCGTCGGCAGGTTTCATCATCGCTATGCGGCTCATGTTCTCGCTTCCTCCACCCTTCGGCACTACCCACAGCTTCAGCCTGTCGCCGGGGACAAGGGTCAGGTGGATCACCGCCGGAGTATTATCACCGGTGTTTCCTCCCCTGATCGGATCGGCGAGGGACGATTTTCGCAGGTATCCATTAGTATATCCCTGCTTCACTCCTTCATTGATAGCCCCTTCGAAATCACCGCCGGTTATATGCAGGTCCTGGCCAAGCTCGGCGAAAATCACCGCGAGGCCGGTATCCTGACACATCGGTATCTGCTCCGTCCTTGCTATCTGCGAGTTCTCCACGATCTGGCGAAGCACTTCTTTGCCGGCCGGGGATTCTTCTTTTTCGTACGCCGCTTCCAGCGCTTTCTGAACATCATCTTCGAGTTCGAAATTAGCCTCCCTGCAGAGGCGCTCGACCACCCTGATGATCTCCGCCACTTCGAGCTCTCTCATCCTTTCCCTCCATTTCATCGACTTTTTATAACGCGGGATCCAGCACGACGACCTTTCTCGGGCCGGAAAGCATACTGACGGATATCTCCATCTCGCATTTACCCGCGATCTCGACATTATCCATCAAATCGGTAAAATTATCAACCCCGGCGATAGGAAACCCTAGTTTTTCCGTCTTGAAATGCATCGGGATCGCTATCTTTGGCTCGAATTCCCGCACTATGGCTGCTGCCGCCCTGGCATCTATCGTGAAATATCCTCCGACCGGGATAAGAATGACATCGACTCCCTCGAGAGCGGGCAGATCCGGAACGGATATCGGATGTCCCAGGTCACCGAGATGAGCGATCCTCAAGCCATCCGCCTCTATTATGGAGACAAGGTTGACTCCCCGTTCGCTTCCCGAACTCTCGTCGTGATAAACACTGAACGATTCTATCACCACACCGCCGAGATCGACCCTGCCCGCGCTGTCGACGAGACTGCCTGCATCCTCGATCACCCTTCTGGAAGCATGGTCGGGGTGATCGTGGCTTACCACCGCTATGTCGTACTTTTCCGTTATCCGGTCGAACCCGACCGCCCCGTCATACGAACCAGCCTCGTAAGGATCGAAGATGATCTTTCTTCCATCCCCGAGCCGGAGCTCGAACGACGAATGCCCGAGATACCTTAGTATCATCATTCACCTCCTGGACAAAAAAAACCTGACGGAAAATCCCTTTTTCCATCAGGTCCTTCAAATTATATTTACAACGATTCACGACGACCACGTCTTTAACTTGCGTAGACGCTCACTTTCTTCCTTGACCTGCCGTATCGTTCGAACTGGACGCGGCCATCGATCAGGGCATAGAGAGTATCATCGCTTCCCTTTGCCACGTTGGCTCCGGGATGGATCTTCGTTCCGCGCTGACGGACGATTATCGTCCCCGCCAGGATTTCCTGACCCGAAGCGCGCTTGGCGCCGAGCCTTCTGCCTGCTGTATCGCGGCCATTTCTGGAAGATCCCACACCTTTTTTATGTGCCATAAATATCAGCTCCCCGACCGCCTCAGGCGGTTATATCCATTATCCTTAACTGCGTAAAATGCTGGCGGTGACCATTCCTCCTGCGATAATTCTTCCTGCGCTTCATCTTGAATACGATGATCTTCTTGTCACGCGCGTGCCGGACGACTTCCGCCGTTACCTTGATACCGCTCAGGTTCGGTTTGCCGATCCGCAGATCTTCGCCATCCGAATAAAGAAGCACGTTATCACAT
>JAFGCX010000009.1 GCA_016932415.1 Candidatus Krumholzibacteriota bacterium | reverse complement strand
CTTACGTCCATCGATTGAGAGCAGAGCAAATAATCCGACCACGATTCCATACAGAGGGACAAGAATTGCACCGGCACTAAAAGGATCCACTCCTTTTGCTCCCAAGTCTATTCCTGTATAAATTATCATGATTCCGGCAAGATACAGAATAAGCATAGTATTGCTGTTCGTAGTCATGGCAATCACCATCCGAACACTGTAAACGCACAGCTGATCATTGATACTATAGCCACACCTCCACAGCAGGAAAGAGTGCAGGCGCCCCAGCCAGGTCCAGAAAACGCGCATTTCACCATGCACCCGAGACAACCAGCAGAAAATCGTTTGGCCACACATTTCCAGTACGTTGATGTGTTTTCCAACTGTATAGTCAGATTTTTCGCATCCTCCTTGCCTCCTGACCAATTAGTATTGAGATGCTGTATCGCAGCATTTTCAAGTGGATGGGCAATGGCAAAGTCTTCATTCGCGAAATATTCAGCTGAAGTCACCATGTAACCCTCTTCCCCGGCAATATAGTAGATCATTGCTATTCTGCTATTATCGCCCGGAATCGTGCATGGAATCATTGTAGAGAAAATAATATCACCCGTAGCAATATCGTATGCCTTAAAATGAGCGGCATGATCAAAGTTTATCCTGTACCCTTTTTCGATGACGACATAACTGAAAAGCGGATAGCTTTCTGCTGATTCTATTTTCACCAGCCTTTCTTCTACGTCCGGATTATCGATCGTTACTTCATATAGGTTTTCTTCGTTTCCCCCAGGTGATATAAAATTCCCACTTTCTCGATCTTCTGAGCAAGAGATGAAGACAAGAGTTAAAGCGATCAGAAGAGCATATGTTGTTTTCCTGGCGATGTTCATTTCATTCTCCATTCATTCGATTAAGTATTGTAACCTTCGCCCCCATCAACTCAGACTATTCAATATTCACTCATACACATCACCTCCTTTTGCTCTGTTCGCCAGTATTTTTATTCAAGATAAATTCCAGAAATCTACTGATTGAAAGTATCATCGGTATGGTTGGATTATTCGAACTGACAATACACCTAATACTATATTATTAGACGTGTTACAGGTTTTATTAATAAATATTGAATCATAATGAAATACTATATCCTGGTGGAATATTAATGGCGTACTGTTCAATCAATCATACAATAATGTACACATTCTAGTGACTTGTTGATTATTAGATATTTAAAATAATATCCGCCTGGACATACTTATGGACAGATAAACAGTAGTTTAATCAATCAGGTGTGTTATATGAATTCCTGCTGGGATCTATATTATCTGAAGATTATTTTCGGTTTGTTATTGATATAAAAAGAACCATCCTTGGCTACGGTATTGGTTGCGCGATGGGGGGGCTCGGAGCGGCACCGTAGTTATTGGATGGTTCTAATCTGAATAACCGATGGTGATTTTCGGTTTTCAGAAAGCTAAAACTGTTAAACGACTGACTGCTTAAACTAATATCACGATATATGCCATAAAACGCGCTCAATACATTCCAAATTTTTATACTTATGATATAGTCCTATCACATTAATATTATTGGAGTTATGAAATAGCATAAACGAACGGTCGTGTTGCTTGCTTATCGATACAGATGAATATTGTTTTTACTTATTGTAATAATCTTAAACACCTATTCGGAATAAATGAGCGCAACTTGTTATTTATTAAAATGTTACTGGTGCTGATACACTTGTTCACACAATAAACAATGTGAACAGCGAGGCCTGATTGGTTCAATTCTTTTTTAGATTGGCTGAAGAAAAGTGTAGAACGAAGTCTATGGTGATCACCTGATAAAGTGACCAAGTCCTGCCTGTCTGAGTTGCTTGTAGAATGTTCCCCTGGAAATACCGAGCCATTTTGCTGCCGCTGATTTGTTGCCCCTGCAGATATTGAGGACTTTGTTCAATTTTATACTCATATCCCTGTCACAAATTGTAATATCGCATTCCCTATTGACTTGGCTGACTGGTCCTCCTCCGTTTCGGATCCTTTCGGGAAGCATATTCGATTGAATGACCCCTCCAGCATTCAGATGGGCTATTCGATCGATAACTGAAATCAGTTCCCTCACATTTCCTGGCCAGTGATATTGCTGTAAAAGTCTTAGTGCTGATGACTCTATGTGTATTTCAGGATTGAATTGCTCACTGTTCCCGTTTGACGATAAACGCCAGGTAAGCAACGGTATTATGTCTTCTGGTCTTTTTCTAAGAGGCTCAATATGGATCGTCTCAGCGTTGATCCTATAATAGAAATCATCTCGAAAAGTCGATTCTGCTATCATCTCTTCCAGAAACCTGTTTGTTGCTGATATTATTCTTACATCTATAAAGCGTTCGCTATTTTCCCCTACTCTTTTCACCTTTCTTTCCTGTAGCACTCGAAGTAACTTGACTTGCTCCAAAGTAGACAATTCCCCTATTTCATCAAGAAAAATACTTCCTCCGTCAGCTTCTTCAAATATACCACGCCGATCTGTAAGAGCCCCTGTAAAACACCCTTTTCTGTGGCCAAAAAATTCGCTCTCAAAAAGATGATCCGGGATTGCCGCGCAATTCACGGCCATAAACGGTTTGTCCGCCCTTGGGCTTGAATCATGTATTAGTTTAGCAACCAGTTCCTTTCCCGTACCTGTTTCACCTGTTATTAAAACAGGCCTGGAAAATGTGGCAGCAAACCGTATCTTTCTCCAGATTTCGAACATCTGCTCTGATACTGCCGCAAGATTTTCAGCTATCATATATTCATTTGAATGACTGATTGTAATGATCTCATCAGTGTTACTGGAATGCCTCGGTATCAATCCATTTCTTTTTTTTGTTACAATTAGTTTTTCGATCAATCTGTCAGTGATAAATCTTAAATGATCGGCATCGGTTGTTGAAAAAAGATGACCAGCCTCCATCAGGAGGCTTAACGCCTTGTCTATATTATCAGGTTCGATTCCAGGATTTTCCTGGTAACCTCCCTGACGTTGGTTCTTACCCGGATTGATAAGATAGATTTCACCAGGGGAGAGTAATTCACCAGTCAATAGTCTTGCGTAGATTAAATGCGTCCTTGCTAATTCATACGTTGAACCACTGTTTCTTAAACATTCTATCGCGTCGTTGAAATATCCACATGCCAGATCAGAATTCCCTTGTATCGATTTGTTGATAGCCAACGCTCTCTTGATGAGTCCTTCCTCCAGAAGATCCCCCGTATTTTTTACAAGGGATAGCGCCACCTCCAGATAATCAGACGCTTCTTTGTGCTTTCTCTCCATTGCAAACACCTCTCCAAGCCTCCTTCGCATCTCGATGGAGATATCGCCTCCCGGGGCTATTCTGTCGGCCTGATGAAGGCTTTCAGTAAAAACTTTTACCGCTTTTACAAAATCTCTTCTTTCAAGATATACCAGACCAACAAGACCCCTTGAAAGGGCCTGTTCTCTTTGAAAACCCAGTCTGTCGGCTATCTTGAACGCATCTGAATACAACTTGCGAGCGGGATCATACTCTCCCTGCTTCATCCGAATGTTTCCCTGCACCAGCATCGCCCGGCAGACTCCCAGATCCCATTCAGCCTTTACAAAGAGAGATTTTGCCCTCTTTACCGATTTTTCAGCCCTGGCAAACCACCCCCTGTGATAATAAGTCAGTGAGATATTTAGCAACGCGGCTGCCTCGCCGTAGAAATCACCCTTCGCGCTGCATATTTCCCTGCCCCTTGAAAAATAATCTTCTGCTTTGGAGATAAACCCCATCGATTGTGCTACAAGTCCGAGCATTATAAGGATCTTTGATTTTGCTCGCGGGTCTTCACTGAAAGTCGTAAGTCCAAGGGCGGACTCAAGAGCTTCTCGAGCCGATTCATTCTGTCCGAGATAATATCTGCATGCTCCGGTTATCAATAGAAATTCGATCACCAGCCATGGCGCCGATTGCCTGCAGGCATCTATATCGACCCCGCTAAGAAGGGAAATCGCTTCACTGTAATCACCAAGGCGCCGCATAACATTCGACCTGACCAATGTAGCTTCGATCAGTAACAGATCGAAGTCCGCGATATTTTCCTTTCCACAAAAGGAACCAGTCTCCTTGCCATGAGGGCCATTTTCCGCTTCGGTATCGCCAATCAAGTTATTTGTAACAGTGGTGATAATATCGAGATAGTCCGTGGAATCATCAAAAAGCGACAGGTAATAGGCACTTTTGGCGGCAGAAATCAAGGCACGGAGATATACTTCATCTTTTGCGAAAGATTCATTTGCAAGAGATACGGCCTCTCGTGCTGTCTGGTAAGCCTGACGATATTCGCCTCGATGCTGAAATTGTGCTGTTTCGACTATAAGTCTCTGTATAGCGAGTCTTTGTTTGAGCATTTCTCCGGTTCCCGTATAACTAGTGTCGCAGTGTCCGCAAAAATACCTGCAGCAAAATCCTTAATTTAGGATTGACGCGGGAATGCCGATTGACAGATAGACTTTTACTGTCATGCCCCCGGAGCATTTCCTGTCGGGTTCCACTCGATTGAACAGCCGAACTCTGGCTCTGATAATCTATCAAATAGTATTCCGGAAGACCGGGATCTATTTTCAGGTGCGGATCTTCCCCTGGATCTGCATTAAGCATATTATCAGATAAAAAGCTGCTGTCATATTTCGTGGATGTGGCTTCGGCAGCCGGAGAAAGAGCGAACAGAATGATAACGGCGGCCAGAACCAGAAAGAGTAAGTTTTCACACTTCCTGAAAAAGTGTTTCATACACACCTCGGCTCTCATTGTCGATAACACACAATGAGAAAGTGTACCTTGTTCTTTTACCCTAGCTAGTCAGTCGCGTTAACAGATCGCTTTTGTCGATTCTATCAGATTTAAATTATCTTGTCAAGCATACTTCTTGTATTTTATGTTTTCACTATATGTTACGCTGACAAACATAATTTTATCAACAAAGCGATTCCGCTGCTGATCCTGGATCGACATAATTTGCTCAATACGGTTCTCATTTGGACCTGGATCAATATTCCAAAAAAAGAATAAATAGATATATTCAAGCTACCGCCACATCAACACCAAATACTGGAATATATATTTTACAGTTGCAAGTTTTTGTTTACCGTTTTATAATCATCTTTACAACAATGAGTTATCAACAAACATCAAAACAGGTTGTAAATTATAATTTACGATTAGCATCGAATCATCAAGGAATGACAATAGCCATGCAAAGAGATCGTCACTCTATCACCTTTATTTACTTAATGTTACAGCTTAATTTAGAATTTGGTGAAAATGGCACATCAGTTGCGTTGAGAAAGGATGCCAGTGATATAACTTTTATATTCATACTGCTTTACGCAGACGACGAGGTAATATCGAAAACCCGGGTAATTTGCCTGGCAAAGTACTGTTTCATCCCTGCCCAGATTCAGGATTGTCAGGTGAAAATTACAATAAATTCTAGGCATCAGTTGGGGAATCCTTACAGCGCGGGGAATTTTCCTGCAAGAAAAAGCCGGAACATGAATGATGAAGACCTGCTACGATATATTGAAAATCTTGAAGATATAATAGCACGGAAGCAGGAGAGGATATTATCTTTGAACGCCAGATCAGGAACTGATGAACGTTCCAAGTGCATGGCATATAGTATGTCCCAGTCTGTCAATCAGATCAGGAAAGAGTCTGACAGGCTCAAAAACGAGCTAAAGAGAATATATGCCATAACTGAAAATCAACGAAGATCCGAAGATCCTCCACCGAAAGAATCTCTTTCCTGCCTGGCCGGTTTCCTAGAACAATTGTTCTACCATACAAAGATTCTTCACCAGCTGCTGGACAATATCCAGAAAAATCGATGGACCAGTGCTCCTGGATTCAACACCTCAGATCTTAATAAATCGGTCCGATACTGGATCGACCGGGTTAGAAAATCGTACAGTGGGGATATAAAACTATCGATCAGATCACGCCTGAATAACCATATCCCTGAGCTCTCCATGACTGAAAGCGAACTTTTCCAGATAATCTACCACCTGCTGATGAATGCTATCGAGGCACTCATTGAGGGAAGGGATGGGGAGATCTCCGTCAGAACCGATCTTGTAGGAGAATACGTACTCCTTGAAGTGATGGATAACGGATATGGAATCAGGACCGAAATAAGACGAAAAATATTTGATCAAAGTTATACGACGAAAAATATCGGCACTTATGACAACATACATACAGGAGTTGGACTCTATATAATAGAAAAAATAGTCTCTAACTGCGGAGGAAAGATCGAAGTCGAAAGCAATCAGGGAATAGGATCTGTTTTCAGCATTTTTCTGCCAATAGAGAGAAAACAAACAGATCGTCCGGGTCGCCACGATAATACATGATGGATTGACCTCCTTCAGGCAATGTCCGTATCAAGTATCATGCCTGTGGGAGCGAAAAAAATTAGGAAATGCCATCTGGTTAATTTTAGTTTGACCTGCGTCAGGAATCGACTGTAGCATTATTAACAGTATCGGTTCGACTCCTGATGCCAACAGGAAAGAGGCTCAAGAGAAATGAAAAAGGATGGACCTGAAAGCTCGGAAGATTTCTTTGCAGAAGTCGATGGGGATCTGGGAGATCTTGAACGATCAGATACGACAAAAAACAACGCATCTCTGGCGACTGAACTCGAAAAAACCATTCGTCGGCTATCCAAACTCGAAATGTTGTCCGATATCACAAAGAACCTCAATTCGACTCTTAACCTGAATGATCTGCTCGCTGATATCATAGATTCAGTCATCAAGCTCGCTGATGCCGACCGGGGCTTTCTCATGCTTTCTGACAGAGACGATACCCTGCAGTTTCGAATAGCGAGGGACATGAAAGAGCACTCGTTGAAACAAAAAGATTTTGAGGTAAGCCACAGCATAATAAGCGATGTCTATGAAAAGGGAGAACCTCTGTATATTTCCAATGTCACTGAAAATGAGCAGTTCAAGGACCAGAAAAGTGTAATAGACTTGAGACTTAATACAGCTGTCTGCGTGCCTCTTAAACTCGAGGACCGGGTAATAGGAGTCATATATACCGATTCGATAAGACTCACGAATGAGTTGTCTGAAGATGATATCCCGATCATCATGGCTTTTGCGTCCCAGGCCGCTATAGCAATTGAAAACGCAAGGCTTCATGGTGAATTGATCCTCTCAAAAGAAAACCTCGCCAACGAAAATCGCATACTGAGATATGAGTTATCGGAAAAATACGAGTTTTCAGGAATCATAGGTAAAAGTAAATCGATGCAGGATATCTTCAGAATGATCAGCAAGATCGGGCCACTTGAAACGACAGTACTTATAAATGGAGAAACAGGTACAGGAAAAGAACTTATAGCCAAAGCGATTCATTTCAACGGGCCTCGAAAAGAAAAACAGATGGTGACGATTAACTGCGGCGCAATGCCTGCAGAGCTTCTCGAAAGCGAGTTGTTCGGACATAAGAAGGGATCCTTCACCGGAGCGACAAGCGACAAACCAGGCCTTTTCGAAACGGCCCACGGTGGCAGCATTTTTCTTGATGAGATCGGAGACATGCCTGTTCAACTTCAGGTAAAATTACTTCGAACCCTACAGGAGGGAGAAATCAGGAGGATCGGAGAGAATGAGACCCGGAAAGTAGATGTCAGGGTCATTGCTGCCACTAACAGGGATCTGGCCGACGATATAAACAAAGGGCTTTTCCGGCAGGACCTCTTCTACAGACTGAATGTCGTCCCTGTTCATATACCTCCTCTCAGAGACAGGCAGGATGATATTCTTCCTTTAACTGAACATTTTTTGAAAAAGTATTCTTCAAAAATGGATAAACATAATATTCAGATCGTCCCTGAAACAATGAACCTTCTTATCTCTAACAAATGGCCGGGAAATGTCCGTGAACTCGAAAATACAATCGAACGCGCGCTTGCATTATGCGGTGATTCAAAAATACTGTCTAAAGAATTTTTCCCCCAGTTTTCCGATCTCCCTGAATATTCAGACAATAAGAACAAACAGGGCTCATTGAAACAAAAACTCTCAGCTGTGGAAAAACAAATCATCATAGACGTATTAAGGGACACCGGAGGAAAAGTCACTCACGCAGCGAAGATTCTTGACGTAACACGCCAGCATCTGCATAACAGGATAAAATTCCATGGTATAAGAAGAAATTGATACTATTCGCCAATAGGAGGGATAAATGGAATTTTCAGCCGTCACAATCGACAAACCACCTGATATAAATTTCATTTTGGGTCAATCTCATTTTATTAAAACCGTTGAGGATATCCATGAAGCGGCTATTTCGTCAGTGCCTGGAATAAAATTCGGGTTGGCTTTTTGTGAAGCTTCCGGCGATTGCCTGATCCGTTTTTCGGGAAATGACGATGAAATGATCGAATTGGCTAAAAAGAACGCTTCAAACATAGGAGCGGGGCACGCCTTTATAATTTTTATGCGCGACGCGTTTCCGATCAACCTTCTCAACGAAATCAAACGCGTACCGGAAGTATGTGGTATATTCTGCGCGACAGCCAATCCGTCTGATATTATAATCGCCGAAAACAGTCGCGGGCGAGGTATCGTTGGCGTGATCGATGGAAACAGACCATCCGGAATCGAGGATGATCAGGGGAAAAAATGGAGGTATGAGATACTGAGAAAATTCGGTTACAAATTGTGACCTGGGTCGGCCTGATCATACCAAAGTGGATTTAAACTCTCTCTTGTTATAAAAGCGCTCATTGAAGATCGAAGCCATGGCGCTTTAACCGGTAGAGAAAAGTCGTTCTCTTCAGCCCAAGGATTTTTGCCGCTTTCGATTTATTACCTCCGGCAAAATCAAGCGCGTCGAATATTTCTTTTTTTTCTATCTCCTGAATGCGCAGATCGAGGATGCCGGTTACCTTTTCCGCGGGCATAAAAATGCTCTTACTACCTTCTTCCGTCATTCCAGCCTCGGGACGTACCGCAAATCGAGTCCGTTCTTCGCTGATACTGCGGATCAATCTTGAGGACAGGTCGGAGATCCTGATTTTTCCCTTTTCCCGCCTTATGGATGCTGATAGTAGTTCATTCTTCAGTTCCCTGACATTCCCCGGCCAGGAATAATTTCGGAGCAGTTCTTTCAGTGGATCACTCAATTCAAAAGGTCCTATTTTGAGTTGGTCCGAATATTTATTAAGAAAGTATTCAGACAGTAGGAATATATCATCACCCCTCTCTCTGAGTGCGGGCAGCTTAAAGGAACTGGCTGACATGCGATAATAAAAATCATTACGCATCTCTCCATTATCTGTCAAACGCGCCAGATCTTTGTTCGTGGCCGCTATCACTCTGGCATGATTGAACCTGACCTTTGGATCGCCGATGCACATGTATTCACCATTCTCCAGCAACCTTAAAAGCTTCGACTGAACGCGCGGAGCAAGTTCACCTATTTCATCAAGAAATACGGTTCCCTTATCGGCCACCGCGATGATCCCTTTCCTTTCGCGCACTGCTCCAGTGAATGCTCCCCTGGAATGTCCGAACAACTCTGCTTCAAAAAGATCTTCCGGAATGGCGGCACTGTTTACGGGAATGAAAGGGTATTTACCCCGCCCACTCCAGTGGTGGATCAATCTTGCGACTATCTCCTTACCCGTACCAGATTCCCCTTCAAGGAGTATTGGAACGTGTAATGGCGAATAACGCCGAATATTATTAAGTATCGAATCGATCCTTATGTTTTTTGAAATGAATTCAATCCTCGTTCCAGGATCGATTGGTCGATCCGGCCCAATGTTCAAACCAGCAACTTCATATCCTTCTTTAACCGAATTACTTACTCCTTCCACGAGTGGTCGATTCCCGTACCATGAGATGTTACTATTCATTGATCTTCCATGGGCTATGATGTTTTTCGAATCTGCCAGCGGGTCAACTATTCCGGTAACATCACTTTTAACCCTCCCCTCATTCCTGAACCTTCGGCTTGATTCAATCCTGCCTGTTGAAGCCTCCAGTATTGCTTTCAGGTTGAACCATCTTATTTTCATCGGTATGAGACAATCTAGAATCTCGAAACTGCCTTTTATCTCTTGAAGAACTACTTCGGCTTTCTCGTATTCCCCATCCTCTAGAAGGATCTCGGTCATAAGAAGCTGGCCGCAAATCTTTTCTCTGATCAAAGCGTCATTGCTTCTTATCGATAACTGATCCTCAAGCCTGTCGATAGCGAATCGGCGTCTTTGTGTCATGGACTCGATGAAAGCCCTCGCGATCTCCACTCGGACGACTCCCCTGGCATCTTCGAGGACGGAATAATTCAGGGAAGCGTACTCAAGATATCTCTCCGCGGTTTTAAGATCGGATAACCTCGCCAGAGTCACGGACAGATTAAGAGCAGCCTTGGCAGCTATTAAGGAGGTTCCGTTTTTTATTGAAAGAACATGGATCCGCCGCAAAAGATGCGCGGCGTTAAGGTACTCGCCCTGCATTCTCAGGAGTATTGCTTTATTGATCCATAGCCCAAGAGGAATTATTCTATGATCGCGCGCGCGAAACAGATCACGCGACAGCTTCAGGTATGAACTTGCAAGTGAAAGCCTGCCTTTAACTGTATATATTCTGGAAAGGAGAAGAGCAGTCCAGGCTCCAGAAACGCTTCCGGCAAAGCCTTTCTCCCTTAAACGCAAAACAAGGGAGCTGGCTATGTCCCCCCTGCCTTTCAGAAACCGGTCATACTGCCCCTCCAAGTCAGTTGGAACTCTGTACATCTCTTCCTTCCTGATCTGGCAAGGCTGCCCGGGTTATTTTCATCTATATTATAACATCAAAAAGTATTTCTGTCAAACAAGCCTCTTGACGCCTGCTTTGAACGACTTCTGTTCCTTTTTCATAGATTGACTGATCGATGACTATCACATAGAGTAGACAGTGTAATATGCTAATAAGAATCCGAACCCTTCTCATCAGCAGGAAGGAAGTTATCATGAAAATACGCGCGATAACGATCCGATTCATACTGATATCGGCTCTCACACTGTTATCACTACTTTATTTTTCGTGCGACGGCGATCAGATTTCCGGGGAGGACCAGAATAAAAATAGCCGCTTGTTGATTTATTCCGGAGACAATCAGGTTGAAAGGATTAACGCAACACTTCCTGACCCGCTTGTCGTCCGAATTACCGATCTCTCGGGCAACCCCAGGTCCGGTATAGAAGTCAGTTTCACATCCAGTAATCCCGGAGTCTTTATTTCCCAGGAAACTGCTTTATCAGGTATCGACGGTATCGCGTCTTCTGTAGTGACCCTGGGACCTACCGCCGGGCAGTATCAAATAAGTGCGTCGATCGAGGAAGATATCGATCAGTTCAATGCTACTGCCGTTGCTTTGGAATGTCCCGAGGAAGATCCTGCTCCTGAATGTGGCTGGACTGAAGGTAACATATTCATTACGACGACCAGTTCGTCATATATAACGGGATCCGGTTCGGTACTTATCGAATTCGACCCTCTGACCGGGGAGACCGAAAAATTACTTGAAACTTCTGAGATCATAATTGATCTCGCCTTCTCACCCAGGGGAGAACTATTTCTGATTTCGACGGCCAAGATCTTCAAGGTGGACCCGGTGCTGCGACAACTCAGCACATTCCTTACTTTTGATTCACCATCGAGCTACGAGATCGAACCGAGCTTCGGGGGAATCCTTTCTCTGGCCGGGCCGACTGGACTTAACGGGATATTCTGTCCGCTATCGAACCTTACTGCCGAATTTGCCTATAGCAATATAAATCCTGAATGTCTTGCTTCTGACCCGGAGTCAAGGGATCTATACTTTATAACCGGTACCCCGCCGACCTACACTCTCAGATCTGTTACCTGGGATGGACGAAGTGATTTCGGTTCGATGAATGTCCCTGTGATTCTAAATACGGGGCCGCGGACGCCCAGAGGCATATGTTCTCCCGGGCAAGGAATCTTCTATATCACTTTGGATGATGACGACTCGAATCGTGGAATTGCTGAAATAGATGCAAGGTCAGGGACAGTAGATATGGACTTTTTCGATTTCTATACATATTTCGGAGGCAACAGCGCTGATGCCGGAAGATGGGGAGATATTGCGGTGGCAGGCACAAGCCTGTATCTTCTCGACAAGCGTAACGACAGGCTCGTACAGATCGGGACAGATGGTTCATGGCTGAATGAGTATCAGAGTAACGTTTTTTCCATGCCGTTTATCGAGAATGAACGATACGGGATCGCCGCGGCACCGGCGCAGGACTGTGATTAGCTGAAAGCATAACGCCCGAACGGATCGGGCATTATTGATTTATTCTTATTTTTCAATATCCAGGTAACAGTCTATATACCGATCCATGGGAAAAGCGGATAATTGCTTATTACTTACCGATCGCTTCTATCGCTTCCTTTTCTGATTCATAAACGTCAAATATAAGGTTAAGCCTTGTCACCTGAAGGATGCCGAGGACCCTGTCGTTAGGCTGGCACAATTTTACTACTCCGCCCTCTTTTGCGTACCTGGATCGAGCAGAGACGAGGATTCCAAGTCCGGTACTCGATATCCATTTGACTTTCGAAAGGTTTATCACCAGATCAAGCTTCTTCTCTTCGATAAGCTCGCTGATCACGTCGATAAGTTTCATATTATCAGGTCCGCCATACATTTCCCCGGAAAGTTCCAGAATGGTCACTCCATCTACATCTTTCTTTTTAATCTTCATCTTGGATCTCTCTCCTAATCAATTTCAAAGTCGACTTGTGATTGTTCAGAAGCTCGCCAGAGCATCTTTTTCGTCATTGAATACTTCGAACACTTCCGGAATAAGCCCGCATGTCTTCAAGACGATACCGACTCTTTCCGATATATTCGTCAGTTTTACACTGGCATCTTCCCGCTTGGCCGAAGCATAGGCGGCTATCAGAACGCCCGCGCCCAGAGAATTGAGCCATTTCACGTCCTTGAGATTCAAGATGAATTTCTTCTTCCCTTCACCCATCCCCTCCTTGATCATCTCATGGATTCGTTGAGATTTCGGTCCCCCGTCGATCTGCCCCTCAAGAGCCAGAACAATCACTCCACTTGCGTCCTTGTTAGTGATGTTCAACATACCAAGCTCCTCTCTTCGAGTATTTCTATATAATTATCACCAGTATATGATTTCAGTACCTATATAATACATTCTGATCATTCACTGAACAAACAGAATTTATCCAGGATTCGATCGTATCACCGCCATCTACCCATGTCAAGAGTAGTGTCTTGGCATCACAGATCATCTAAGTGACACTTTCCCTTCACCTTTTACTACGTTTCCGATAGGGAATGGTTCCCATCGGAGCCCTGCCAGATCCAATTTTTCTTCATCAGAAGGGGGGATTATCATGATCATACCGATTCCCATGTTGAAAACACGGTACATTTCTTTATCATCGACTCTACCCTTTTCCCTCAGATAGGAGAAAACACGGGGTTCTTCCCATCTATCCGGGAAGATTTCAACACCACAATCACCAGGCAGGATGCGAGGGATATTATCTATAAGCCCTCCTCCGGTAATATGAGCCAGCCCCCGTATATCAATGACTTTTCTGAGGGCCTTTATCTCCGGAAGGTAACTCCTGTGCACCGCCATCAGGTTATTTGCGACTGTCTTGCCCGTACCGGGTATCTCATCGTCGATTCCCAGCCCCTGGTCCTCAAATATGATCTTTCGTGCAAGAGAATAACCGTTTGTATGCAATCCACTCGATGGAAAAGCCCAGACACCGTCCCCTTCCCTGATCGTCGATCCATCTATCAGTTCATCTCTCTCGACTATACCCACGATCGTTCCCGCCAGATCATACTCGCCTTCCGCGTAAAAACCTGGCATTTCGGCAGTTTCACCACCAATAAGGGCACACCGGTTTTCCTTGCATCCCCTGGCCATACCTTTAACTACGCTTTCAACAATACCTTTTTCCAGCTTGCCGCACCCAAAGTAATCAAGAAAGAAAAGCGGTTCGGCACCCTGTACGAGGATATCGTTAACACAATGATTTACAAGGTCTTCCCCGACAGAATCGTGTTTTCCGGAAATAAAAGCCAATCTCAACTTGGTACCCACGCCGTCAGTACTCGAAACCAGGACCGGATTTCTGTACCCGGTGGATAGCTCAAAAAGCCCACCGAAATTCCCGACTTCTGAGAGTACTTCCCTACCCCACGTCTCCTTCACGAGGCTGCCAATCCCCTTCAGGGCGGCGGCAGCCGCATCTATGTCAACCCCTGATTCACTGTACTTTGAACTCAATATCCTTTTCCTTCCTCGCTCCGTTCTACACTCCTGCCATTCGCCGCCCGTACCCCACACCCGGAAGAATAATAATAACCGGAATTTAATGAAAAAATATAGCGAAATCGATTTTCTCAGAGCTGAACATGCTCGACAAGTGAATTATATATCTCTGTCGTTACATCCGCCTCGACGATTATTGGAAAATCCCCCCTGTTGTGCAGATCAAGAAGAAGATCTGTCACTTTCGTATGAAATTGTCTTCCTTTATACGTCTCAAGCTCTTCCAGGACCCTCTCAACCGGTAATGCTTTTCGGTATGGTCGGTCTGATGTCATGGCATCAAACGCATCCACGACATTAAGTATATGCGCCGCCAGAGGAATATCATCTTCCTTGAGCCCGTTCGGATATCCCGATCCGTCAGGTCTTTCATGATGAGCCCTCACCACTTTTCCCGCTTCATTGAGAAACTTGAGTTTTTCTACTATTTCGGCTCCGATCTGCGGATGCGCCCGTAGTGATTTCCACTCCTCATCAGTGAGGGGACCTACTTTCAGGAGGATCTCGTTTTTTACAGCTATCTTCCCTATATCATGCAACAATGCGGCATACTCAAGCATCTCCATATCTTTTGTAGTCATTCCCATCTCCCGCGCTATCCTTAAGGCATATCGCGACACTCTGTAGGAATGCCCGTGAGTAAATGGATCAGAGGCGTCAATAGCCGAAGTCAAAGCGGCTACCGTATTGATATGGGTCTCACGCATATCGAGATAAAGCTGGAACGAATATCTGGCAAGGAATAATGGGATTATAAAAAGAGCTATCGTCCATACGCCAGAATTACGATATAGCAGCGCTATGACCGCCGCTATCGGGAAAAAGGCGAGAATATGGAAGAAATTCCACATATAGTTCTGTTTCCAGACGACAAGCGGATTTCTCTGCGAATCAAGCGAGATAACGATGCTTACCGACCATGTGTTGAACAGATAGTACACGATTCCAGCGGCTAAAAGAGGGATCAGAAAAAGTGGAGAATTCAAGTCTACCAGGCTGCCGAAATAGTTATAGACAAACCCTGAGACTCCCACGGTCATTACGAGAAGTGGGATATTGAACAACACCTTGATAATCGGTCGTCTCTGGAATATGCCCTCAGTTATAAGAGTCGCAACAGCTTCGATCACAGCCATGACTGCTGGACCAAACAAGACTATTCCTGCCAGATCTATCGGTGAAGAAGCATAGATCGATGCCCCACCCCTGGGGAGAGATATCTGCGCGGAGTCGGCTATTATGATCAGTATAAGAAATAGAAAAATATCACGCCAATGATCGGCGGGAAGGACTTTGATGAAATACGCTAGGAACAGAAATCCCGCCACAACATATATGAAGTAGAATAACTTGAATCCTGCCCCAGATTTTTGTTTAACCGCAGCCAATATTCACCTGTGATTTTATACTGCTCTATTCCGACTCTAACCTGCTCCCCCGTAGTCGCCTTCCGGTATCATCCCGGGCGCGACCTTTGTGCCTCCTGGCAACAGGAGAATGGCTATTCCGGGATTTTACCACGCGAGGGAAAGATCGGCGGGTGTTATCTGATCCTGTAGTGTATTTCCCTGCGTGACTTCCATCTTCCAAACGGACGGTTCACGGCATCAAGAATCGCCAGGACTGAAGCTTCGTTTGGATCTCTGCCTACAAAAGCACTTCCGGAAAAACTCCTGATCGTCCGTCCCTCGATCAATTCCACTGCCGCGACGAGTGCTTTATTACCTGATAATTCCAATTCCTCAATCCCAGATAAACACAGATCGAATTTCTCGTCAAGTAGTTCTGAAAGAGCAATTATCGTCGCCCCCGCAATCGTATTGTAGACCGGTCCCGATTTTCGCAAAGCTCCAAGAGACCCGGTCACTTCAATACCGTTTCGTTCCAGTTTGACTTCTACCTCTATCCTGTTTTCATTGATCGTGAGGCTCATACCCCTGAATTGAGCTCTCGAATCATCTTCGAGAAACTCGAGTTGCGGTGATTCATTCCCAGGAAGAGGATCTTCGATCTCTTCAGATATTGATCCTGCTTCTGAAAATCTCCGTTCTATGATGTTGTCGGGAGAAAATACCGGTCGAGCGATCTCTTCCAGTTCAGGTAAAGACTCTGAATCATCATCGACGACATCTATCAGTACGACTCCGATTTTTCTGTAATCAACTGCTATTCCGAGCTGAGCTTTCAGACAGGTCTCGACATCGCGAGCTATCATCTTTGGAGGCCGGTTGGTCGCGGCAACGACATGTATTTCAGCTATCCTGCCCGAATCATCCGTGGCGATGCGGCAAGACTGGATATCTCGCATCTTCATGATCAGATCTTCAGCCTGCTCAATAATATCCTTCCCTGGAAACTCATCAAACACAGCTTACACCGTCCCTTTTCAGTAAAAATCACTTCACACGTAACCAATTGTAACACAAATCATTATAAAACTCAATCTGGTTAGATAAGAAACTGATAAAATGGTTGGTTTTACTTATTTTATAAGCAGTTTACCGCCAAAAGGGAGTATTAGATAATCAACCCGCTCAGAGCGATACCATCGCCTGAAGGCTTTGAAGACGCCTTTCTATCTCCTCGCTTGAAAGATCTTCCAGTGCGGCAACCGAGAATTTCTCACAGGTAAAACTGGCGCAGACTGTCGCGATCATCATTGCTTTTTTAAGGCTTTTTTCATCTAATTCACCCCGGGACGCGAGATATCCCATAAATCCACCGGCAAAACTGTCGCCGGCTCCGGTGGGATCTTTTACTTCATCAATAGGGTAGGCGGGCGTCAAAAAGATATTTTCTTCACTGATCAGCATCGCGCCATGTTCACCCTTTTTAATAACGGTCGCTGATGGTCCCATCAAAAGTATCTTTTTTCCCGCTTTTACAAGGTTTATCTCGCCACTCAGCAACCTCGCCTCGCTGTCATTGATAAAGACGATATCAACGCGCTTGAGGAGTTCTCGCAATTTTTCAGGTTTACTTTCGATCCAGAAATCCATCGTATCGCAACCGACACGGGCATCACCATCTATCTGATCAAGAAGGTCTATCTGTATCTCAGGATCTATATTCCCGAGAAAAACCCATCCGGCTTTCCTGGCCTTGTCAGGAAGGACAGGTCTGAACTGCTCAAACACGTTCAATTCGAGAATCAGCGTCTCTCTGTCATTCGGATTCTCCCCATAACGTCCTTCCCAGAAAAAAGTTTTTCCCCCCTTGATTGTCTCAAGGCCTTCGAGCCCGATTCCTTTCGATTCCAGAACTGCTCTGTACCGTGCGGTAAAATCCTCCCCTACTACTCCGACAAGCTCGACGGGAG
This sequence comes from Candidatus Krumholzibacteriota bacterium, assembly GCA_016932415.1. NCBI lineage: Bacteria > Candidatus Krumholzibacteriota > Candidatus Krumholzibacteriota bacterium. The sequence goes on along the minus strand of JAFGCX010000009.1, from coordinate 102,497 downwards.
AAAAAAATGAAGCGACCATTGAAGAATATGTAGCCGATCCGCCCAGAACCCGTTCGACCCTCTCGACCGGTGTCTCTATGGTATCAAACGCAATCGAACCGACAATGACCAGACTCATTCCATCCTCCTGTATTCAACGGGAAATCTTCCCTATTTAACGCGTCTTCCTGTTTTGAGCAGCGGCCTGTTACATCCTCTCGGGAGCCGATATTCCAAGCAGATTAAGAGTTTCAGCCAGCACGCTTCTGGTCGCCTGAGCCAGCAACAGCCTTGCCTGGCTAAGATCCTTGTTATTCGAGATGATTCTGCATACATGGTAGAAACGATGAAAAGACGCTGCCAGTTGCTGAGCGTATCCGCTGAGACGATGAGGCTCCGCTGACAACGCCGCGCCCTCAAGAAGATTGGGAAAGACGACCAGGTCCCTTATAAGATCGAGTTCTTCTTTCTCTTCAAGCAGATTCAGGCAGGACATCTCCTCCGGAAGCACTACTCCTTCATCCTCGGCATATGATATAACGCTGCAGATCCTCGCGTGAGCATACTGTACATAATAAACAGGGTTCTCATCAGATTCCGTACGGGCAAGGGTCAGGTTAAAGTCGAGGTGGGCATTCGTCTTTCTCATCAGGAAGAAGAATTTGGACGCGTCGCTTCCGACATCGGAAACAAGATCGGACAGCGTTTCGAATTCCCCGCCACGCTTTGACATTTTGATCTGTTTTCCTTTTTCAATCAACCTCACCCATTGTACCGTCAGGATATCCAGCCAGTCTTCGCTGGCCCCGAATACCCTGGCAGCAGCTTTAAGCCTGGCAATATGGCCGTGATGATCAGGACCGAAAATATCAATGACATGATCAAACCCGCGTTTAAGTTTATTGAGATGATAAGCAGCGTCAGCAAGAAAATATGTCGGAGTACCGTCGCTTCTGATCAGCACTCTGTCCTTTTCATCGCCAAAATCTGTCGACCGGAACCAGAGAGCTCCCTCTTCTTCGTAAACGACTTTTCTCTCCCTGAACATCATGAGCGCCTCGGTAATCTCACCGCCATCCCGGTAAAGTTCAGATTCGTTGAAATATCTGTCAAAAACCACTCCGAATCGATGAAGATCATCGACAATCCCTTCGGTGATTCTCGACACGGCGTACTGCCCGAAAGCCGTGGCTGACTCATCTTCATCCAGCTCGAGCCACACACTGCCTGTTTCAGCTTCTATCTTTTCCGCAATATCTGTCAGATACTCGCCGGGATACCCTTCTTCGGGAAACGGGATGTCTTCTCCCATTCTCTGCCTGTACCTTGCGAGAAGTGAAAATCCGAGTTTTTTGACCTGGTTACCGGCATCGTTCAGGTAATACTCTGTCTCTACATCAAATCCAGTCTTTTTCAGGAGCTTGGCAAGAGATGTCCCGACCGCAGCCGCTCTGGCCGAAACGATGACCAGGGGACCCGTCGGATTAGCCGAGACGTATTCAACCTGTACTTTCCTGCCCTCTCCGATCCCTGAATCGCCATATGAACTTCCCGCCATGTTTATGCGCTCTACCTGCTCAATAAGAAATTTTTTTGCGAAAGTGAAGTTTATGAAGGCATGCCCGGCGATTTCTACCTTATCGATGAAATCACCATCAAATGATAATTCCTTCACTATTCTTTCCGCCAGATCTCTTGGATTCATCCCTGACTTACTGGCGATGATCATCGCCAGATTGCAACTGAGATCACCGTGATCAGGATTGTTCGGCCGCTCGAGGAAAATCTCTGTTCCACCCAAATCGTATCCAAGAGAATCCATCGTCGCTGATATTTTCTCGATGACCCGGCTCCGGGCTGATTTCTGAATTTGCCGCCCATTACTTTCCATCGGGATATTCCTCTCTTGGAGCGTCTCCCCAGAAATTTTCCAACCCGTAATATTCCCTCGCCTCAGGCCGGAAAATATGTACGACTACGGTAAAACAATCTATAAGTATCCAGTTGCCCGACTCGTACCCCTCCATATGAAGGACAAGTTCTTTTCCCTTTAAAAGATCCAGGATATGATCGGCGATCACGCGAGCCTGTACATCGCTGCCGGCTGAGGCGATGACAAAATAATCAGTCATCCCCGAGATTTTTTTAAGATTCAACAGGATGATATCTTCAGCTTTCTTGTCCCACGCGGCCTTTATTATTTTTTTCGCCAGCGTTTTCGGTGCTATTTTTTTCAATTACTTCCAGACCCCCTTGATTTCTTTCCCGCAACGACGGCAGATTCCGTCGGAGATTCTCATTTCAACACTGTAACCGGACCTCTTTATGACCTCTTCACCGCAATCCGGGCAAACTGTATCCTCGGTGCCTTCGATGAATATATTACCAATATAGACATAATCAAGGAATCTTCTCGCGACATCGTACGCTTTCTTAAGGATATCCCCCGATGTAGCAGGGACATCTCCCATTTTGTATCTCGGAAAGAACCTCGAAAAATGCAGTGGGATTTCCCTGGATATTCCGGAGATCCATTTCGCCATCTCCTCGATTGATTCAAGCGAATCGTTTAATCCTGGAATAACGAGGTTTGTGAGTTCTACATGCGCCACTGAACTCGCTATCTCGATGAATTTTTTAACAGGCTCTAAAGTACCCCCGCAATATTTCCTGTAAAACCCGTCATCAAAGCTTTTCAGATCGATATTGAACGCGTCTGTCATCGGAGCGATTTGTCTCGCCGGTTCTTCATTCAGATAACCATTGGTCACGATGACTGTCTTCAATCCCCTTTTTCTTAACAGCCGCGACGCATCAAGAAGATATTCGTACCATAGCAAAGGTTCAGTATATGTAAAAGCGACTCCTGAAGATTCTTCATCGGCGGCAAGATCTACGAGATCCCCTGGAGAAATATACCGCACCGGAGAGGAGCACTGCGATATTTCCCAGTTCTGACAATGATCGCAAGTCAACGTGCATCCATTCGGGCCCACCGAGAGGATCCTCGATCCAGGCATGAAATGATAAAGCGGTTTTTTCTCAATTGGGTCCACCGCCGCTGTCACGGTATGTCCATATGAAAGAGCGATAAGCTTTCCCCCGTCATTCCAGCGAAGCCGGCATCTGCCGTTTTTTCCAGGGTTTATTCGGCAATCATTGGGACACAGGAGACATCTGACTCCCGATTGCCGCGTCTTCTCATAATACAGAGCCTCGACACCATCCATTACGTAACCACCAGTGATATTTCGAGATATGATTGAATCGGATCATTTTTTGCCACGGCAGATATTTTTCCTAGGCTGATAGCGGGTCGACTCTACCGATCACATAATCAGCGGCCATGCAGAGAGCATCCCTTTCACGCGACGGCGTGATGGTATCAAGTGAAGCTTTTGCCCTTGCGCCAAGTTCCTGCGCTCTTCTGTACGAATATTCCACTCCCCCGTAACCTCTCACGAACGAAATGATCTCACCCCAGTCCGCGTCTTTGTCAAAGCCATAATGAAAGAGTTCTCTCATCCGCTCTTTCTTGGTCGCTGGAGCGTTCCTGAATGCAGTAATAAATGGCAGGGTCACTCTACCGTCGGAAAAATCAGACGCCGTCGGTTTACCAACCTGTTCATCGATCGCGAGATAATCAATCAGATCATCTGTTATCTGGAAAGCAAGGCCGATATTCCTTCCAAACGAGGCGTAAGGTTTTCTGAAACCGTTCGGACTTCCCCCGCTTCCTATTACCGCTCCACATTCGCTCGACGCGGAAAAAAGCGAGGCTGTTTTACTGTATATCATATCCATATATCCGGCTTCGCTCATTTCGATATTTTTTGTCTGTTGAAACTGCATCATCTCACCGACACTCATTATGTTCGTCGTTCTTGCCAGGATCTCCATTATCTCGTAAAGCCCCGCATCACCAAGGCTTGCGAACGCTTTTGAGTAGAGAAAATCACCCATGATCGTGGCGACATTATTTCCCCATCTGGCATATACAGTCTCTTCTCCCCGGCGAAGCATGTGGCCGTCGATTATATCATCATGAATAAGGGTAGCAGTATGGATCAGTTCCACAGCCATCCCGGCTATCATAGGAGCTTCAGAACTTCCTCCGAGACTTTTTGAAGCGAGAAAAAGTATATTCGGGCGAAGTCTTTTGCCCGGTGTCGACCTTATGTGGTCACAGATATCCTCGATCAGCGGAACATCCGAGTGAAGAGCCAGCCGCAGCATTTCCTCAAGCAGGCTTAATTCCTTCCTCACCGGCAGCTGGAATTCATTTCGATAATTACTATCTTTGAATATCATTTCAACGCGGCCGACCGTTCTCCGATAAAATGCCGGTATCTACCGCCCTGGCCTGCATTCTCCCGTCGTGGGAGGCCGGACAGAGCCTTCTGAATACTGCAAACTAGCACTATAGAACGCTAAAGTCAAGATGCCACCGGAAAGATCGTCCAGACCCCGGGAAAAGGCTGCTGACAGTACTTTGTCCTTCTGATTATTAATCATCCCCGCGATCAGATTCATCACCCTCTTCACTGGACTTCTCTTTTCTTCTTTTTTCTATGAAGAGGGAAAGAGTAGCGCTTACAAGGTAGAGGAGCACAAGAGGCACAGCCATCAGCAATTGGGAAGCGGGATCAGGTGGAGTCAGAATAGCTCCGGTTATAAATATGACCAGAATAACCCATCTCCACTGCCTGAGCAGCGCGCGAGGCGATATCACCCCAAGGCTGGTAAGGGATACGATTACAAGTGGTAGCTGGAATACTATACCGAAAGCAAAGCAGAGCCTCAGGACAAACCCGAAATACCTGTCGACCGAGATCAGTGGCGAGAGCATCTCGGTACCGAAATTTATCAGAAAATCGAGTACGACAGGTATCATTATCCAGTAGGCAAAGACAGTCCCTGTATAAAACAGCAACGTTGCCGGGACAATAAGGGGAAGAATGACTCTTCTTTCACTCCTGAACAGGCCGGGAGATATAAAAGACCATACGCGAAAAAGTATGTACGGGAATGAGATAAGGAACCCTGCCGCGAAACTCAGTTTCATGCGTACCATGAAAGCTTCGACCGGGGCGTGGAAGTATAGACTTTCAAGAGGAATACCGGCAAGCAGGAAGTCCAGCACGTATCCCGAGAAAAACCAAAGGATTATGGAAGATCCGAGCCAGGCGGCAAGGGACGCGATCAACATCGATCTAAGTTCATCGAGATGGCCCAGAAACCCCATCTCTTTCAATTCTTCTTTGTTTTCGGTTGACTCTGAATCCATATCTAGTCTTCGAGTTTTATCTCTGTGTAAAGGGTTTGCGCGAAACCATTCTTTGTCTCATCCCCAGAGAACTCATCGACTGTGATGACCTCGCCCTTGACGTCGACCGACAGCTTCGATTCGACAATATACCCGCCATCAACCGCTATCTTGACCTCGCCTTGAGACTTGATCACAGATTCGGTCATTCCCTCCTCGATCACCTGGTGCCCGACAAGATCAGCCTCGTATTCGATAACAGCGACTCTGATGCCATCTTTCTTCTCGAATTTTTTCAGCTTGAATTCGATCGTACCTTTAAGAGCCGGCTGATCATCTTTTTCTCCGTTATCTTCAGGATCATCTTCAGGAATGTTCCGTATCCATGAGGAGTCTTTTTTGACCGGATCTTCGGGGAGTTTGAAAAACCATCTTTCGACATACGACTTGAGAGGTTCACCCTTTTTGATCCCTATTATGAACCCGATCGCTTCCTTTACTCTACCCGCTTCGTCCACAGTTATCCTGACCGTTTTACCTTCAGGTTTGACCGGACCGTCAAAATCCTCAAATTCCCCTCCACCCCTCGATCTCCTGTCTCTTCGCTCGATAAATTTAAGTGCGACCTGCTGCGTCGTATCATCGATCTGCTTGTCGAGTGAGAGTTCCGATATAACAGTGCTGACGCGGGTGAATTCTATTCCGTGCCAGTTCATCTCGGTACGCTGATTGCTCTTGTATTTTAGCACCTGCCCCTCGCTGAGAGAGAATCTCAATCTTACCTCGCTGTCATCATCCCCGGAGCGGCAAGCTTTCGGCATGATCGTCGATATAAGCAATATTGCCGCAAACACCAACAGCGCTGACCTGTACCCGAGAGTATCCAGAAATCTTTTCATGATATCCCCCTTTGAGCTTTATTCACTTTTTTCAAGAAGGTTTTCCAGTTCTGATAAAAATTGCGATATATCTTTGAAATCTCTATATACGGAAGCAAAACGGACGTAAGCCACCTGATCGATTACAGCAAGTTTGGACATCACTTCATTTCCGAGTTCCTTCGTGGGGATCTCGTCCCTCACCCGGCTTGACACCCGTTTTTCAACATCGTCGATCAGTTTTTCCAGGGTTTCCATCGATACGGGGCGTTTCTCACACGCCCTCAGTAGACCGTTAAGTATCTTGTCGCGGGAATAATGTTCTCTTCGTCCATCCTTCTTGACGACCATCACCGGTCTGTGTTCGACATATTCATATGTTGTGAATCGATGGCCGCAGGCTATGCATTCCCGGCGCCTTCTTATCGCGGAGTTCTCTTTTGTCGAACGGCTGTCTACGACTTTATCTTCCTCATGACCACACGCGGGACAACGCAAATCATGCCCCCCTAACTTCAGTCCTTCGACCTTTCGGACGAAGAAGCAAGCGCCATATATACCGTCTCTATTCCTGACTCCTCTATCATCTCGGCTCCCAGTTTGTCAGGATAACTGGCGCCGAGGACCAGTCTCCTGATACCAGCATTGATTATCATCTTCGTACAAGTCGAACATGGGGAATTGGTGCAGTACATCGTCGCGCCATGCAGATTGGTCCCACTGCCGGCTGCCTGTATGATCGCGTTCTGTTCGGCATGGGCTCCACGGCAGAGCTCATGCCTCTCTCCCGACGGGACACCCATCTGATCGCGCAGACAACCCAGTTCGAGACAATGTTTCAACCCTTTCGGCGCGCCGTTGTACCCGGTGGAAATTATCCTTTTATCCTTGACGATGACAGCGCCGACGCTGCGCCTGAGACACGTCGACCTCTCAGCGACAAGGTTGGTGATCTTCATAAAGTACTCATCCCATGATGGTCTGGCCATCTTCCTCATCTCCTCGAATCAAACAACCGGGTATCACTCATACAAAGGGAATCTTCCGGCCAGAGCTTCAGCCTCAGCGCGGACGGCATCTATCACACCGTCATCATCCTGATTATTTATGACTTTTGCCATCATCTCTCCGATTTGTTCCATCTCGGGCTCTTTCATCCCTCTTGTCGTCAGGGCAGGTGTCCCGACACGGATACCCGAAGTCACAAATGGGCTCTGCTTATCGAACGGCACGGTATTCTTGTTGACGGTTATACCTGCCTTGTGAAGCGCTTTCGCCGTCTCCTTGCCTGTAAGATCCTGCTTCGAAAGGTCGAGAAGGAACAGGTGATTATCCGTTCCTCCGCTTACGACATCGAACCCTCTTTCGATCATCTCCGCGGCGAGATGGCTGGCATTGGTTATTACCTGTTTCTGGTAGACCTTGAATTCATCGGTCATCGCTTCCCTGAAACATACAGCCTTCGCGGCGATGCAATGCATGAAGGGCCCTCCCTGCGTACCTGGGAAATTGTATTTGTCGATTTCCCTGGCGTACTTTTCCGGGGCAAGGATAAGCCCTCCGCGCGGTCCGCGAAGAGTCTTGTGAGTCGTCGAGGTCACGATATCGGCGTATGGCACGGGGCTTGGATGGACTCCCGCCGCGATCAATCCCGCTATGTGGGCGATATCGACCATAAGATAGGCGCCTATACTGTCACAGATAGCTCTCAGTCTTTCCCAGTCCCAGAACCGCGGATAAGCGCTCGCCCCAGCCACGATAAGTTTTGGTTTTTCTGCCTTGGCCTGTTTTTCAATCGTATCGTAGTTAAGTACCCTTGTCTCTGGATCGACTTCATAATGTACGACTTCAAAGAAAAGCCCGGAGAAATTTACCGGATGTCCATGCGAAAGATGTCCGCCATGCGAAAGGCTGAGCCCCATTATCTTCGATCCAGGCTTGATCAGGGAAAGGTATGCCGTGATATTCGCCTGCGTCCCTGAGTGCGGCTGAACATTGGCGTACTCCGCGCCAAAGAGCTTCATCGCCCTCTCCCTTGCCAGATCCTCAGCCTGGTCGACGAATTTACACCCCCGGTAGTATCTTTTTCTGGGATACCCCTCAGCGTATTTGTTCTGCATCGGGTTGCTGAGCGCCGCCAGTACCGCCCTGCTGGCGAAGTTTTCGCTCGCGATAAGCTCCAGAGTAGTCTGCTGCCTGTTCAACTCCGATCGCATCGTCTCCATGATCTCGGGATCAGTCTCTTCAAGATACTTGAATAGATTATCGTTAAACATATTCTCACCTCTTCAGCTATCGATGGATATCATTTGAATGGGCATTTTCATAATCTTTTATCTTGTCGATACGGGCCTGGTGACGCCCGCCTTCGAATCGAGTATCGAGCCATACTCTTACTATCTCTTCTACGTCCGGATCATTGTTGGTTTTTTCAGCCAGGGCAAGCACGTTCGAATCATTATGAAGACGCGTCATCCTCGCTTCCTCGGTCGTATGACATAACGCTGCCCTTATACCTCTGACCTTATTGGCAGCGATCGATATGCCTATACCGCTTCCACAGACGACAATACCCCTGTCGACATCTCCGGCCGCCGTCATCTCGGCGACCGCGATGCCATAATCGGGGTAATCAACGGAATCTGTGCTGTCCGTGCCAAGGTCGGTCACCTGATGACCTTCACTGGCGAGCATTTTTTTTATCCGTTCCTTCAGGGGGTAGCCACGATGATCCGATCCAACGGCAACCTTCACGACACCCTCCTTCTCTGGGCTTGTGGGATCGACAGGATCAGATAAAATCGAGCCATTCCATACGATTCTCGACATCCGCATCAAGGACTCTGAAGAACAGATCCTGAAGTTCTTTCGTTATCGGACCTCTCTTACCTTCACCTACCTGTATTTTGTCAATACTCCTTATCGGAGATATCTCGGCGGCTGTCCCCGTGAAGAAAACTTCGTCGGCGATATAAAGCATTTCTCTTGGAATAAGTTTTTCAACTACCTTGTACCCGAGGTCTTCGGCAAGGTCCATAACGGCGTTACGTGTTATTCCCGGAAGTACGCTTGCACCGAGAGGAGGTGTGTAGACCACTCCATCCTGAATAAGGAAGATATTCTCGCCGCTTCCCTCACTGACGTATCCTGTTGAATCAAGCGCTATTCCTTCAGTATACCCGTTTACGATTGCTTCCATCTTGATAAGCTGGGAATTCATATAGTTCGCTCCAGCCTTGGCCAGAGCGGGAAATGTGTTGGGCGCGATGCGGTCCCAGGAGGAGACGCAGACATCGACACCCTGTTCGAGAGCTTCAGGGCCAAGATATTTGCCCCATTCCCAGACCGCGATAAAGGCATTGACGGGGTTTGGGAATGGATTGACGCCGAGAGAGTTATAGCCGCGATAAACGACCGGCCTTATATAACATTCTTCCATCTTGTTGACCCGGACGATCTCCTTGCAGGCTTCCATGAAATCCTTCATCGGGATCTGCGGCTCCATCCTGTACATTTTCGATGAATTATAGAGGCGCTTGATATGCGGTTCCAGACGGAAGATCGCTGATCCCTTCTTTGTCTTATAGCACCGGATACCTTCAAAAAGGCATGATCCGTAATGAATGACATGGGAGCAGACATGAATCTTCGCGTCGTCCCAATCTACCATCTTCCCATCCATCCAGATCTTTTCTGATTTTGGCAGCGCCATATCCCGACTCCTTTTCAAACCATGTTAATGTCCATCCGAAACAACGACTTCAGGTATACTTAAAGGTGCCGCTGCAAAGACTGTCAACCCATATCATTATACTGATATAGGAACCGACCGGCAACCAGAAATTGCGTTTTGTGCAGAATTTTCCAAAATATCGGAAAACGATTATCAGGTATTGTATAATCCGTTATTAATAATGATATTATGTCAACATACATCCTGAAGGGTCCCGTACTTGTTTTGTATGGCGCATCAGCGATTCAGAGTCGGTTGCTTCTGTTAACCGTTGCCGGTCTCCGCTCCGAACCTCGCCCCGAGTTCATCAATAAGAGACCTTATGAATCGTTCGATCTGTGCCAGGACCATAATGTACACATCCTGGCCGGCTCCTATCGGGTCGGGTATATCTTCATCCGATCCCGCGCTGCCGAATGAACCAAGCTTGAAAGTCCTGGAATGGGCCTTCGGGTCAAGCCGCAGAATATGATCGACATGTTCTCCTGTCATCGCTATCAGAAGATCGGCCTCTTCAATCATTGCATTCGTCAATAACCTTGACGAATGCCCTGACAGATCCCCTCCCCGGAGGCTGACTGCCTCTACGGCGTATCCGGTCGCCGGTCGTCCATCGATCGCGCTGCATCCAGCGGATGAAAAATCGACCTGGGCCTTCAGCTCGTCGGGAACAAGCACCCTGGCCATAGCTTCAGCCATCGGGCTTCTGCATGTATTTCCCGAACAGATGAAAATCACTTTTTTCATCATTCGTACTCCATCAAGCGGGTTCCGGTCATCTCCGGGACTGAATAATCAATAATTGCAATCTGTTGATCCACCAGTCTATATTATTACCGTACCAGGATTCAATTAATAAAGAGTGTGTGCTCTCTGTTAAAAATGATCAGGTCGATCCAAAATCCTGGAAATCGGCCTGACGGCAGATATGCATCCAGAACTCGGAAAGGAACTGAAATGGCTGAACTGAAACTGATGAAAGCTCTCGACGTCGAAGAAAAGGAAGTCGAGATGGATGGCGCCGAAAACGTTACGATCAGATGGCTTATCTCCAAAGATGACGGCGCTCCCAATTTCGCGATGAGGATGTTCGAGCTTGGCCCCGGAGGTCATTCTCCGCTTCACAGTCATTCATGGGAGCATGAAGTCTATATTGTCGATGGGGATGGCAAACTGATATTCGATGGTGAAGAAAAACCGTTTTCTTCGGGAGATTTTATTTTCGTCCCCCCGGACAGGCAGCATTCCTTCATAAACACCGGGGAAAATAAGATGAGGTTCCTGTGTCTTGTCCCAAATGATTGATTTTTTTGCGGCAGATTCAGAAGCGAAACAGCAACGGCCTGGAAAGATGCATCTTGGAATTGACAAAGGTGTGGATGGGAATTAACTTTTAAGTGAATAGTAGGCAACCGTTGTTTTCAGTTTGAAGATCGGAGTACTTGATGAAGAGATTATCTGGCTTCTCCCTGATCGTGCTTGCTTGTTTTATTTCTACATCGATCGCCGCGTCCCCTTCCCTTTATAAACAAAAGAAATATTTTGGTCCGATATCACCCGATAACTTTAATTTCAGTATCGGTTTCATCGATGGACCAAACGCTGACTACCTCAATGAATATCTGCACTGGTGGGCGCAGCAGGATGGGGGCGAATATATCTATGATGATATTACGACAGTGGCATACGCGTCTGCAGGATATGAAAGGATGATATCCCCCCTTCATTTTCTCAGGGCCACTCTTGCCTTCACGTACCTTAAATCCTCGGGGTCGGGAGATTATTACACGGTGGATCCGATACTGCATATAAATGCCGACCGGACCTTCAAGGTATACTATCTCTCCCTGGACCTGGGATTCGCTTATTATATGGTCGAACCGGAAGTACGCGCGCTCATTCCCTACATCTCCGGCGGATTTTCATCGGTATTCCCGTTGATGCGGCTGGAGACCGACGCTGAACTCGATAATGGAGACAGTTTCAGCACGCCGGGAGAAAATGTTAAACAGAACAGTTATGAGTCGGGGCTTCATCTCGAATTCGGGATGAAGTACTTTCTGACCAACCAGTACGCCCTTGGACTTGAAGGACGTTACCAGATGTCCCAGAGCAAGTTCAGAATGCATAACTCCAACTTCGACATAGATTTCTCAGGACTATCCCTTGCTCTAAACCTTTACTATCATTTCTGATGAGACGCAAGACCTGTGATGTCATAGTCATCGGAGCCGGTCCTGCCGGATCGAGAGTCGCCGCTCGTGTCGCGGGCAGGGGATTTTCAGTAATCCTCCTTGAAAAAAGAGAGAAAGTCGGATTCCCCGTCCGTTGCGCGGAAGCGGTCGGTCCCGCCTCACAGGTCAATAACCTTATCGATATCGATCGGCGTTTCATATCTTCAGTAGTCAATGGAATAACTATCGTCTCCCCGTATGGCCGCAGGTTTGAGATCGAGTTGCCTGAAATCGGTTATATCCTCGATCGCGCCCGGTTCGATGAACACCTTGCAAGTGAAGCTGTAAGGGCTGGCGCGGTTCTGCGCACTTCCTGCCAGGCTACAGGCCTGATCAGAAATAAAACGGGAATATCAGGAGTCAATATGATCGACCTGAAAACAGGAAACGAGTCTGCCATCCGATCGATAGTTGTAGTAGGCGCCGATGGGGTGGAATCTCTATCTCCCCGATGGGCCGGATTAAAAAAGAATATCACTCCATCAGAGATACTCGTTTGCGCGCAGGAAACGATTGAGGGAGTAGATGTCCGGAAAAGATTCATTGAGTTTCACCTTGGATCGAAACATTCACCCGGGGGATACGGGTGGATCTTCCCGAAAGATTCGATGACAGCGAATATCGGAGTGGGAATATCGCCGCTGCTGTCCGCCGGAAGGAGTGCCGTCGAATATCTCGACAATTTTCTTGAATATCGTTGCCCGGAAGGAATAAGAAAAAGGCTTGTAGTCGGCGGCTGCGAAGTGGCAAAAGGTCTTCCGGAACTCGCCGTAGACGGATATATCGCCGTCGGCGAGGCGGCAAACCAGAATAATCCGTTGACTGGCGGAGGAATTCTACAGGCTCTCAATGCAGCCGAATCCGCGTCAGTCAGTGTCGCCAGAGCGGTGGAAAAAAAGACTGGCTCGCGTGAAATTTTAAAGGAGTATTCCAGAAACTGGAAAAAGACTGACGGGAGGATCAATGATCTGTTTTACCAGACGGCACAGATATTCTACACCCTCGATGACGACAGCCTGGAGAAGATCCTCGAAGGACTCAGCAGGGAACCCGGATTGATCGACAGAACGGGGGTCGATCCTCTGAGAATACTCAGGGTATTCACAAAGTTCTGTCCTTCAATAGCTTTCAAGACCTTGCTACTGCTTGCCAGGGATAAGATATCGGCCAAGATCACCTGGCCTCGTCCTGAAAGATCCCATTGACAGGAAAGATATAGGATTTTTATTACAGATATTTGAAAAACCCCGGCAAAAAGGTTATAATCATCATGTCAGGCAATTGCAATGCTGAAAATACAATTATAATCAACCGCGCGCTCTGCATAGCGTGTGGCGTATGTTCTGCCGTCTGCCCGAGTGAAGCGCTCATTATCGAAGGGATGGCCTTAAGGTCGTTTCCGGAGCGATGCCGCCCCTGCGGGCAGGCGGCGATTGTCTGTCCGACGGGAGCTCTTCATTGCCCTGAATCGCTTGATCCGGGGCAAGGCTCTGATTGACGCATGGAGGAGAGAAGTGAACCTCGATGACTCAATAAAAATCGACGAACTGGTAGTCGGACCGCTCGCGACCAACTGCTACCTGGTTTCCTGCGTTAGGACGATGGAGACTGTCATAATAGATCCAGGCGGTGACGCCGGAGTGATCTCTGGCCGTATCGCGTCGGAAAGACTCCACCCCGTGAAAATAATCCTGACGCATGGTCACAGCGACCATATGGCGGCAGCTGAAGAGATTTCACGCAGATTCGAAATAGATGTCTTTATCGACCAGAAAGATATGGAGACAATGATCAAATCGATCGAGGATGCTCCATTATGGGGACTCGGCACAGTGAGGACTCCGAAAGCGATCAGTAAGCTGACCGATGGTGATAAGGTCACTTTTGGCGATCTTGAGGGAGAGATAATAGAGACTCCCGGGCATACTCTTGGAGGAATAAGTATTCTCTTGAACGGTGCCGTTTTTGTCGGCGACACCCTTTTTGCTCGATCGATTGGAAGGACCGATTTTTTCGGAGGTGACATGGACACGCTAATCTCCTCAATAAGGTCAAAACTTTTCTCCCTGCCTGACGAAACAGTCGTTTACTGCGGCCATGGTCCATCGACATCAATAGGCATTGAAAAGCGTCAAAACCCATTCCTCAATGGACTTATATGACCATCTAAACAGATCACCTGATCAGACCCTCTTTTTCTGCTCGAATAGCATAATCCGGTTTTTCTGTTATTTTTCACGGGATTTGGACTTTTTCTTGCTTCTTTTGATCTCTGGTGTAAAATACAATGGTTCTCATCGTAAAGAATCGCTGGGTAAGAACGGCATTATAATATTTTCAGGAGGATCTACTTGGAAGTAAGGGAAAAGATCAAGGGTTTCATAATAGAAAACTTCCTTTTCGGATCGGATGACGCTTCGCTCGGCGATGGTGATTCCTTCCTCGAATCGGGAATAATAGATTCCACGGGAATCCTCGAACTTGTCGGTTTTATAGAAGATGAATTCAATATTGAAGTGTCTGATGATGAACTGGTACCGGAGAATTTTGATTCGCTGAACCAGCTTGTTGAGTATGTCGGAAGAAAAAAGGGTTAACCAGGCGGTTTCCCCATTACTTTTCATCTATAAAAATTATGCTCGTTCATAAATTTCTCGAAAACAGTGCCTGGCGCCTGAATGAAAAGCCCGCGATCATTCAGGGCGCGAATCGGTATACGTTTGGCGATATAGATAAAGCGGCAAACAGCCTTGCCGCCGAGCTTCAATCGTGTGGAGTAAAATATGGCGACAGGGTAGCTGTCCTGATAGACAATTCGATCGAAACGATAATAAGTGTCTGGGGAATATTGAAGGCCGGGTGCATCTTTTTTGTCGTAAACCCGACAACAAAGTCACAAAAGATCAAATACATCCTCAACGACTGTGGAGCTTCCTGTCTGATAGCTCACAGATCGAGATGGAAAGCTGTCCATGATATTCTTGCTGATATTCCGTCATTACGTACTGTGATATCGACCGGCGTCACTGATACCGGAACGCTCAGCCCCGTACCGGATAAAATCCGACTCATGCCCTGGGAAGAAGTAATGGACAATAGTTGCGATTCTCCCCCTTCGATCAAAACGATCGATATCGATCTGGCGGCCCTTATATATACTTCGGGGACGACGGGAAACCCGAAAGGTGTCATGCTGACTCATCACAACATGGTCTCGGCATCGACTTCTATCACTACTTATCTCGAAAATACCGAGAACGACATCATACTGAATCTGCTTCCCTTCTCTTTCGATTATGGTCTCTACCAGATACTCATGGCTGCCCAGTTCGGAGGAACCGTCGTACTGGAAAGATCGTTTTCCTATCCCTACGCAGTGATAAACAGCCTTAAAAAAGAGAAAGTGACCGGATTTCCCATAGTCCCTACTATTTCGGCGATACTTCTTCAGATGCAGGATCTTGACAAGGAAGATTTCTCCTTCCTTCGTTACGTGACCAATACGGCTGCCGCTTTACCTATAAGTCATATTGAAGGTCTTCAAAGAATATTTCCTTCGACATCGATATATTCGATGTATGGGCTCACCGAATGCAAAAGAGTCTCATACCTCCCGCCATCTGAACTGGCTCGAAGACCGGATTCTGTAGGCAAAGGAATGCCGAATGAAGAAGTATATCTGGTTGATGAGGAAGACAGGGTGATCGATCAGCCTGGAAAGATCGGAGAACTCGTAGTCCGCGGATCAAACGTTATGATGGGGTACTGGAATCTTCCGAAAGAAACCGAAGAACGGCTCAGACCCGGTCTGTACTCATGGGAAAAATCGCTTTATACTGGAGACCTTTTCAGAATGGATGATGAAGGATTTCTATATTTTGTGTCGAGGATGGATAATATTATCAAAAGCCGGGGAGAAAAAATAAGCCCAAAAGAAATCGAAAACACGCTATATTCCATTGAAGGCGTTCTGGAAGCGGCTGTCGTCGGAGTGCCCGATGAACTTCTCGGCGAAGCTATCAAAGCTTATATAGTACTCAGGAAAGGGACTGACCTTTCAGAGAAGAAGATCCTTTCTCATTGCGCCAGGAACCTTGAAGACTTCATGATTCCAAAATATATAGAGTTCAGAGAATCTCTTCCCAAGACTTCGACCGGGAAAATAACCGTTAAAGGCCTTAAATAGAAAACTGGCGGACAGACCAGGAAATCAGGCAAGATGGAGGAAAAGAAAAAATGGAATTCACGAAATACGTACTCGATATTGACCCGGGGAAACTCGCAGACCAGTTAGCTGGATTCATTCGCGATCAGGTGCAGAATGTATTCCATAGAAAGGGTATAATTATCGGCCTCAGCGGGGGGATCGATTCTTCGGTCGCTGCCGCCCTCTCTGTTCGGGCACTCGGTCCCGAAAGGGTCTTCGGTGTAATTCTGCCCGAGAAGGACTCGAGCCCTGACAGTCGGGATTTTGGCCGAAAATGCGCTGAATCACTTGGTATCAAATACCAGGAGGTCGCGATCACTACGATGCTGACAGGATTTGGTGTCTACGCGAAAAGGAATTCCATCGTCGAGAAGTACTTCCCCGACTATGACGGTGACATGAAATTCAGGCTGACCCTTCCCCAGGACCTCCTGGAAAGAGACAGGATAAGCACCTATCATCTTGAGCTCGAGAAGAAAGACGGAAAGATAGAGACAAAACGGCTGGCTCATAAGGACTACCTTAAGATGATGGCTGCCAACGATATAAAGCAGAGAGTGCGAATGACTCAGATGTATTATGAAGCAGAAAAAAGATATTATATCGTCTGTGGTACAACCAACCTGCCAGAGACGATCCAGGGATTTTTCGTAAAATACGGTGATGGCGGAGTCGATATAGAGCCTTTGACCAATCTATACAAGAAACAGGTTTTCGATCTGGGAAAACATCTCGGAGTCCCACAGGAGATCATATCACGGACACCGAGTCCTGACACGTACAGCCTTCCTGTCAGTGACAAGGATTTCTACTTTTGCATGCCATATGAGACGCTTGATCTTGTAATGTTCGCCATGCTTAATGATATTTCAATTGAAAAAACATCAGAAGTGACAGGTTTGACGGTCGAGCAGATAGATCGGGCCTGGAATGATTTTGCAAGAAAGAAAAAGGCGACGGAGACACTTAGAATGATGCCTCCTTCTCCTGAATTGGTCTTATAATGGGGACTTATTGTAAATATTTGCCAGGCCGATCCAGGTCGTAACACCAGCCTGGCCTGAGGAGCCGGATCATGAAACGTTGTACGAGATGTGTCCTCCCGGAAACCTACCCGGGCATACAGTTTGATTCAGATGGCGTCTGCAACTTCTGCAAAAGGTTCAAGGGTATCGACCGCCTCAGACAATCCATGGAGAAGTACCGCGGTCGTTTTGAAAAACTTCTTGCCGAAAAGAAGAAAGCCGGAGAATACGATGCCATTATGGCATACAGCGGTGGTAAGGATTCGACTTTCACGATGGCTGTACTAAAAGAAAAGTACAATATCTCTTTTCTGGCCATGACGATGGATAACGGATTTATTTCCCCCAGATCACTCGATAACATCCGCAATGTCGTGGAGGGACTGGGTGTGGATCATATCATCTACAAACCCAGGATGGACACGCTGGGCAAGCTATTTCGTCACAGCGCGAAGGAAGATATCTACTCGAGAAAAGGACTGGAAAGAGCCAGCTCCATTTGCACGACCTGCATGGGAATAGTGAAGTTCGTCGCGCTCAGATACGCGATAGAAAGCAGCATCCCATTTATCATCTACGGATGGTCGCCCGGGCAGGCTCCTATCGAGGCTTCAATATTCCATAACAATCCCGATATGATCAGAACCATGCAGGCACAGTTCACGGTGCCGATGAAAACTGTCGTCGGCGACGAGATCGATAACTACTTTTTGACCGAAAAACATTTCAGCACGCCGGAAAGATTCCCTCATAATATCAGTCCCCTCGCTTTTCTTGAGTACGATGAGGATAAGATCCTTGAGCACATCAAGTCCCTGGGTTGGAAAAAACCCGAAGACACCGACCCGAACTCGACAAACTGTATTCTCAATTCCATGGGGATAGACATTCATTTAAAACGATTCGGATTCCATCCATACGCGTTTGAGCTGGCCGGGCTGGTGCGGGCTGGATATATGGACCGCGATGAGGCAATAAAAAGACTCGAAGAAAAGCCTGACCATAAGACAATAGACATGGTAAAGAAAAAACTCGATGGCTTTAAATAGGGAACGAATAGAACCCGTGTTCTTTAACCATGGATAGCGATTAATCGTGATTATCTGTTTATTCTGGATATCAGCCGCCTTTATCGTATACACCTACCTGGCTTATCCTCTCATCATCGTGAGCCTGGCCAGAATAAGGAAAAACCCTCCACTGATAAGTGATGACCCGGTGCTTCCTTCCGTCACGATGATCATTATAGCGTATAACGAAGAGGATACTATCGCTGCCAAACTGGAAAACTGCAGAAAACTCGATTATCCCCGGGGAAGCCTTGATATCTGCGTAGTATCGGACGGTTCCACTGACAAAACGAATGATATCCTGAAGGAAGAAATGGATATCATGTTTATAGAGGACACGGAAAATCACGGCAAACCGCATCAGATCAATAAGGCTCTGGAGAAGACCAAGAATGATATCATAGTCTTTTCGGATGCCAGGCAGATATACAGGAAAGATTCGCTTAAAAAACTTGTCAGAAACTTCGATGATCCGGCTGTAGGATGCGTCAGCGGAGAACTCGTGTTATCCGCCGGAGAAAATGATTCGGACGCGAATATAGGACTATACTGGAAATACGAAAAGATGCTCAGGGCAGCCGAATCAATGGTCGACTCCACACTGGGAGCGACGGGAGCGATCTATGCCGTCAGGCGAAAGTTGGTCTCCCCCATTCCTGACGATACTATCCTCGATGATGTGGCGATTCCGGCCCAGGTTTTAAGGCAGGGATACAGGGTCATTTTTGAATCAGAAGCAATCGCGTATGACGATCCGTCGGCAAGGATCGGGATTGAATTCCGGAGAAAGGTGAGGACACTGACCGGGAATTTCCAATTCTTTTCAAACAACCGGTGGTCACTGAATCCTTTTAAAAACAGGATATTCTTCCAATCTGTCTCCCACAAATGGTTTCGCCTTTTCGTACCGTACGCTTTGGTTATCTCCGCCGTCACATCCGGATTGGCGTCAAGCACCTTGTATATCATCCTCTTCTGGATCCAGATCGCCATCTATATTTCAGGATCTATTACTTTGCTCAGCAGCCGGCTGAAAAACAACAGGTTACTCAATTTTTTCTCATTGTTTTTATCATTGAACTCTGCTGCCGTGATCGGCTTGTACAAATATCTTTTTTCTGATCCTGATGCCCGCTGGAAAAAAACCGCAGGTTAGATCGTCAGATTATTGTCAATAATATCTGGCTCTGATCAGTGGATTCCGGGAGCGGGGCTTCTTTTCAGCATTCCAATAATATTATCGTAAGTCCTCTGAAGAATATATGACACCAGGATCACGCATGGGACGCATAATATGACCAGGTAGACGACCTGGTACGCCATCTCCGCGGGAAAATACAGTTTTTTCAAAACAATATATACCGGACGATGAAAAAGATACATGCAGTAACTTGAATAGCTTAAAATCAATACACCTTTATATGATCTATTCGATGATATTTTTATATTGTATCCGGTTCTAAAAACAAGGAATGAACATAACAATATCATTATTGTTTTAGTAGTGATCTCAAGAAAAACATATTGAAATTCCAGGAATGAAAGAAATATGGTCGCGACAACTGGAATAAGAATCATATGCCCCTTTACGGTATTATCGATTTTCCTGTCCGCTACATATATGCCGAGAAGGTAGGAAGGGAAATATACGATCATTCTGAGATCCGGCCGTCCTGTAATGTAGAATAATATCATCAGACACGCGATAAATAGCGCAAAAGACAAGATCGTCCCGAATGTATTCAATGCCTTGACAGCATAAATGATCAATGGCGATATCACGTAATAGGTCATCAGCAGAGCGATAAACCATAAGGTCGGTGGGGATTTTCCGACAATCATTGAGATCAGGAAGGCAGCTTTCAGAGACGTTCTTACATCGGATAGTTGAAGCATCGCAAACAGCAGAATAGCGATAAGATAAAGAGGATAGATTCTTATCAGTCTTTTTTTGTAAAAGCCGATTATATCATTCCTGCTTGTAGTTTTGAATCTCAGCCCGACATAATATCCTGAAACAAAGATAAAGGTGCCAAGAATGATATAGGTCAGTCTGAGAGTCACTGGATTATTGTAATGTACCACCGCGTTGGTATAATCCAATAAATGCCAGAACCCGACTATGTATAGACAGCCCGCGGCTCTGAGAATATCTATTCCCGCGTTTCTATGCTGAGTCGATTCTTTCACAGACAACCTGTCTCCTGATCCATGGCCCTTTCGGACTCGACCAATGCGAGCGGATCTTCGGCTGATAGAAAGACAATTGTCTTTTTCAATCGATAGGACAGCCCGGCAGACTCACATTAAGCGATGCTGTCACAAGAACTCTGTTGCCTGTAGTTAATCGCTATCCCCGCGATTATTCTATCTCCTGATATCGTATTAGACAAGGATGAATTTGCTCTCAAATATGGATTTGTCGGTTTTATGAAAGCTTTGAACGCGGCACGACACCGTAAGGAGTTTATGAACGGACAATACAGGCGACTAAAAAATACCGGCGCTGTACATCCCCGGTACAAAGACCCGCCAGGGATGCAGAGACAGTCACCTGATCAAGATCGAAGTCATCCCCACTGTTTTTCAGTCTCAGTCAAGCTTCCAGAAAATCGAGACCTTGTGAATTGAATCGAGGTCCCCAAACGAAGCCCACGCGTAATCGATCGACAGGTTTTCCTGTACCCTGATCCCGCACCCCATGGTCAGATTATTCCCGGCTTTTGATTCCTGACTGAGATAACCTCCCCTGACAGAAAGAATATTGTACATCTGAAGTTCAATGCCGGCACTCAAGTAAGGATCCTCGAACCTGGGATTCACAAGATCGAATACGGCTCCGTAACCAAACTTGTCCTTAATGATCTCCCGGTTGTGGCTGGCCCCAAAACGTATCGTCATGGGCAGGGGTTCTTTCATCGTCTCGGATTCAAGATCAGGACCAATGTTCTGCAAGACAAAACCGAGGGCAATATTTTTACTTTCAATCGTAAAAAGAGCCCCAAGATCGAAGCAGATCCCGCCCTCGGCCCAGCTGTCAAGTTTCTCTCTGAAATATTTCAGGTTCATTCCCACCGTGAACTGATCGACTGGCGTAAAACCGACTCCTGCCTGAGCCACGTAGTTATAGCTCTGAAGTTTACTCGTCTCGATCCCATAACTGTCATACCCCTGAATATCCGGCCGGTATGTATAGGTAATAGCTCCACTGAAGACATACATATCACTGATTCTTTGATAGTAAGATAGATTATTGAATCTTGTATCTATCAACCATTCCGCGTGCGTTATCCCGACTCCGCTACCCTCCATGAAATGGAACGTCCCCGGAGATGAGAGCCAGGTGAACTGATCGCCGGATAAAGCGGCGACAGCCTCTCCCATCGCCACAGATTTCGATCCGACGGTATATGTAAGGTAGTTTGCCCCGGTGCATCCTGGTCCATCGGTGGCGCTTAGCGCCACCGGGACCGTCAGGACTGATAACAGCACCAGAACAGACAGAAAACGCTTTATCGTATTTGCTGTATATTCCATTTTGATGCCGTCACTTTCTAATGCACTACCATTATCGGATTCCTGCTGAATATTTTACCGCTGGCGGACTTGGTAACAACATAGTAGATGCCGCTTGTGACAGGGCTTCCATTCATATTATTACCATCCCAGTTTAACGTGGAATCTGATTCCACACCCTCTTTTCTCCATACTTCAAGTCCGCTCTCATTAAAGATCGTAACCGAACCGCCCTCAGGGACTCCATCTATAGTCATAGATCCCGATACCGGATTGTAAGGAACCGGATATATGAAAAGATCCTGTACTGCTGTAGGAGGAGCGGCGTTTTCGTCCTCGACTTCAAGTATCTCAACGGAAGAGATCACCATATTCTTTTGAGCATCGTATGAGACGGCCCTGAAATAATACATCCCTTCCGACTCGAAATCGCTCACACGGATGGTGTGTGTAGTTCGATACTCCGAATTGTCCCATGAACTTGTCAGATCAAGGACTTCGTCATCTGAATCGAATCTCAGAAAACCGATAGTCGGGTTTTGAGTAGTCCAGGTGACATCATATATCCTGTTGTCTATCTTTCTAAAACTTGAGATCCGGCAGAGCGCGTCAGTTGCCTGGTCGGCGCCATCAGGAATAGTAAACCCTGATACATTCTCGGACATTACGCCGATCGCTCCGGCTGTATTTTTAGCCGCCACACGGTAATAACAAGCAATTCCTTCTTCGCGTTCCAGATCGATATAGAACAAGGTGTTTACATCGACACTGTCTATCAACTCGAACCCGCTTTCGGACTCAAATGACCTGTAGACCAGATATTTTTCAATGTCAGGTTCTGGATTCGCGGACCAGTTGACAATATAGTCGATCGTTTGTTGCGCCGCCACGGGGATGGAAAACACTAAAACGAATACGAAGATTGCTGCTTTTATTCTGACAGGAGTCATATCATCCTCCTCAAAGATTCGTTTTTGTCCTGCTTAAAATGGAGCATATCCCGAATTTAATCAATAAGTATTTTGATTCAATTCCTTTCTTTCTATCATCTCTATACTATTATTTGATTTAGAGTTGATTATCAACTTTGAGACTGGGATGTCCTGTACCGGCCGCAAGCTATTATTCCTGTTTGATGAAAAATCATTTCTCGCGCCCCGCAAGTCGCCTTCTGAAACCAATTGTTGCATTTTGCTAAAAATTCTTGCCACCCGATTTTCCACATTGAAGTCTCTCATCTTTTTTCCGTTCCCTGTCGTTACTCCGGATTTCCAGTCAAGCCTCATCGATCCAGCCTTCTATACGCGCCTGTTTTCAATATTCCTTTATCATGCTACCGCCTTAAATCCTCCGCAATTTACTTGCCACTTGTCCGACAATTCCCGGGAACTGCCCAGATCGACACGGACAAAGTTTCTATATCTTGCTTGTTCAAGAAGGCTTATTTATATACAATCGATCTTCGTATTACAGAAATGTTCTTTATGGAGGATTTTTCGCCTGATGAAATATCAAAGGACCTATAGCCTTTTTAAAAGTGGGTTCTATATTGTCTGTAAAGCTCTCGGGATCTTTAGACTCTCAAGGGTTTTGACGCGGTCCGGACTCAGGATATTATGCTACCATGGATTCGAGATTGAAGATGAGAGTCATCTCTATCCGCTTACATTCATGACTGCCGGAATTTTTGACCGGCGCCTGCGTTTTTTGAAAGAGAATGCTTTCAATGTAATACCTGTCCAGGATGCCCTTGCGCTTTTGCAAAAGGATGAATTGCCTCCCGATTCAGTTGTAATAACGATTGATGACGGATTCTATAGTACTTTCAAGATTGCCGCTCCGATGCTGAAGGAATATTCGTTTCCCGCCGTAGTATATGTGTCGACATACTATGTCCTCAAACAGACTCCGGTTTTTCGTCTGGTAATCCAATATATGTTCTGGAAGACAACTGAGACAAACCTTGATATGTCAGAACTGCTCGATGCTGAGACGGGCAGTGTAGATATCTCGGATATTAATGAGAAGGAAAAGACGATCCTTAAGCTGATCAATTATGGTGAAAATGAATGCGATGAAGAAAAAAGGGGTAATATTCTCCGGCGCTTGGGAGAGCTTTTAAATGTAAGTTTTGACAGGATCGTACAAAGCAGGATGCTGCATATGATGAATATTCGTGAATTGCGTGATATTCAAATGATGGGATTAAGTCTTGAATTGCATACGCACCGGCACCGTTTCCCCGTTGAAAAAAATACCGCTCTCGCGGAAATCGAGGATAACCGCGAAGCTTTGAGATCCGAATTGAATATTGAAGCTGATCATTTCTGCTATCCCAGCGGCATTTGGGACAGTCTTCAGTTTCCATGGCTTGAGGATACCGGTATCAAAAGCGCCGTCACGTGCGATCCGGGACTCAACTATCCATCGACTGACAAATTCGCTCTGACCCGTTTTCTCGATGGCGATAATATATCAAACATTGAATTTGAAGCGGAACTGTTCGGGTTTTCTGAACTGATGAGAAAGATCAAGCGGACTTTTTCTCGCCAGTAATATGTCAGGAAAATAAATACCAGTCGATCACAGGATTTTTGGCCACAAGGAAACTCTGCTTAAGAAAGAGTGCTCTCCCCGTCAATCCTTCTTCCCCGTGAGATTCTGGAACATCAATATCCTGTTTGATGGCATCGAAGGGGGAGCGCCAGGCTCAGAAGTCAGGTTGACCGGCCCTATCGGAGGCGGGCTTGAATAGA
Source organism: Candidatus Krumholzibacteriota bacterium (assembly GCA_016932415.1). NCBI lineage: Bacteria > Candidatus Krumholzibacteriota > Candidatus Krumholzibacteriota bacterium. The sequence continues at coordinate 77,833 of JAFGCX010000009.1, read as the reverse complement.
CCTCTCCAAAAAAGTCTCTGAACTCGTAACCATCCGGAGGAGTCACGCTAATTCCCTTCCAGGCCAGGGTATAAGAGTTGGACGGAAGAGGGAGGCCAGAGACAGGATCTGTATAAAGAACCGGGTCCACAGCGTATAGATTGGTGCCGGTAGTGTCGACACATTCCCATCTTCCCTCGTTGGTCCAATCCTTCCACGATTCTGCCGGATTTTCATAGCAATACCACAGATTGTTATGAAATCTGAATGTAGAAGCATAATCGTCTTCATCGTAATTGTTATCTGAGGTCAGCTGGAAAAATATATTCTGATAACCGTTTCTTACTTCATTGAAGTAGAAAATATTATTGGCAACCAGGCAGTTTCGGGACGCGTTGGGGCACCAGTCACTTGTATGTCGTATCCATACGACGCCGACACTTTCGTACAATCCTTCAGCGTTGCGCGTAAGATCCGTCGTTATCACCATGTTGTTATAAAACCTGCAGTCTCTCGCTGTGTTGAACGCGAAAGGTACGACACAGTCGATCAGGACGTTGCTGTAGACATCTATGCCTTTCGCTTCATAAGTCGGCTCTTCCATCTCGTCGATTGAAGGCCTGAGATGATCAGTACCGGTATCTCCACCCATATTGACACCGGTAAAACTAGCCATATTTATAACATTATTTCTGATTACTATTTCACTGCTTCCGCCCTTGAACTGTATCCCCCCCTGCATACATGAATCGATCCTGCAACTGACGACCTCACCGTTATGGCAGCCGACACCGGCGAAAGCGATACTGGTCGCGTTGCTTCCATTGGCATAGCAGTTCCTGATGACAAAATTATCCACACCGGCCATTTTAATCATTTCGGAATTTACCCTCTGATTGTAAAAAATGCAGCTGTCAATCACGACATGATGCACGGCCTCCTCGTCCCAGTCATCACTGTAGATATTTATATTGTGCGCCCCTTCTGTCGGGTTGGTCTTTTTAAAGGTGAGCCGTTTAAGAACAAAATGGTTCAACGCGGGCCAGTCACTATGCAAAGCGGTGAATCCTGCCGTCGGCAAGGCCGCAAAAACGGGATTGTCTTCTCCGGGAACCCCCATCAGATATGTCCACGCGTCAGGTTCACCGTAAAGTTGATACCCCCCCGCTCTCGGTTCATTCAGATATGTTCCTTCATGAACGTATATCGTGTCGCCCCCGGGAAGGCCATATCCATTCTCATAAGTGTCATCAATGGCCATCTGAACGCTGACATACGGATTCTCCGCGCTCCCGTCTCCACTGTCACTCCCGTTGACCGCTACATGAACAATCCTCGCGTTCAGCCCGCCCGAAGGCATCAGCAGGATCAGCAGAACCGCAAACAGGACAAAATATCTATTTGTTTCTGGAATGACCATCATTTACCCTCCAGGTACAATCGAAGATGCTAAATCCTCATTAGACTACGCAATTTTCGTTCCCATACTCGAGGGTTTCCGGGAAACCGGCGACCCCGTCCTGCACTAGCAAGGTAAGTCTAAATATAACAGTTATCAACATAAAGAGAGATAACAGAAATAGATTGAAATTACCAAGCATATTTTTTCCTGATATACCGCGTCGTGCATACTGGCACTTGTGAAACTGTGCAAAAAAGGGTACAATCCGCTCGGGCCGGTAGACTGGCGCGGATACAATCCACCGTCCCCGAGGCAGATTCGGCGCCTCCAGAAATGGAGGGATCGAGGCATAGTTACTGCAAGCAGGTGGAAGCATCCCGTCCGGGTCAAGGAGAAAACAATATGAAACGTCTTTTTGACAACTTGAAATATCTTTCATCAAAATTATTCTTGCCCGTCGTGCGAAGGCTTAACAGCAGGATTTCATCGAGATTATTGAAAAAGATCGAGAAGAAATTCCAACTTAAAATACTGTTCAGAACAAACATCTACCAGTGGCGAGTTGAGATGGCAAGGGAAGAGGGAGTCAAAATCGGTGATAATTGCAGATTATACACTCTGGAATTCTCCAGTGAGCCATACCTCGTCGAGATTGGAGATAATGTCGTTATCGCGACCGGAACGCAGTTCATAACTCATGATGGAGGAGCCTGGCTTTTTTATGACCACGACGATCATTCAAACGACATAAATGTCTTCGGGAAGATCAAAGTCGGCTCCAATTGTTTTATCGGCATCAACTGTATTATTCTACCAGGTTCAGTCATCGGTGATAACTGCGTTATAGGGGCAGGCTCGGTCGTAAGAGGGAAAATAGAGCCCGATTCAGTCGTGATGGGAAATCCCGCTAAAACGATCATGAAGTGCAGCTTGTATAAGAAATTGATAAATTGCAGCAATAACGCTATAAGAGTCAGCCTCTTTGACACGGAAAAGAAAAACAGGCTGGTCAGAGAGAAGTTTTGCGCGGAAAGCGCAAATCCCGTAAAAGATATTTCACCTTAATAGATCTCACCTCGATCGAGGCGGTTTTTCATCAGATTCTTCCCGAAATCGATTTATTGGAGTAATACCATTTTTTTTGTCTGCTCGGACCCGTTTGATCTCAACCTGTAGAAATAAATACCCGATTTCACCCGGCGACCACTGGTATCAGTACCATCCCACGACTGGACGTAGGAACCAGGGGCGATAATACGGTCGATCAGCCTGTCGATCAACCGGCCGTTTACGTCATAAATGGCGAGTGAGACCCTCGACTTCACTGATACACTGTATTTGATCGTAGTAGCCGGATTGAATGGATTGGGAAAGTTCTGCCCCAGTGTAAAAGGCGTGGGTATATCTTCAATCCCCGTGTTTATCCCGTATCCGCTCAACCTGACCCACAACCACCATGCGGCGTAAGCTTTGAGATTACCGTTCAATGGCTGGCTGTGTTCGGCATTGCAATCATACCAGTCCACGTTCATCGGATGCGAATCTTGCCATTCTAAAGCCCAGTTACCTAAAAGAGGTCCGAATTCAGACGAATAATAATCGCAATCGTCATCGGGATATTCGAAAAAAGTCCCATCTGGATCATAGCATTCTATGTCGGCAAAGTCATAGAGCACCTTATTGTTCTCAATGCAATATTCGCGTATCATCTGGTTGGCTGCTTTTATATCGGCATCCGCGTAATGGTCCATATGACCTGTCATATAGACAAATGTCAGATCAGGATAATCGATCTCGAGCTGGCTCATCGGAGCAAGATATTCGCTGTAGAGAGTCCCCGCGACATACTTGTCCCCGGCTTGGCCGCACCAGGACCAGACGATGACATTCACATCCGGATTATTCTCTATATAGTCCACCGTTTCGTTCACCCAGTCGGGATAATATCCGACGTCTCCGTACATACCTTCATCGTGCAGATCGAGCGCGCCGTCCGATCCACCATTGTTCCACGCGAATATATCGGCCGCCAGGGATAACCCCAGACCGCCACCGTTGGCAAAACCCACCAGGCCGGTCATGCCATCTGTTATCTGGCTGCCGTGCGACGTGTGTCCATACACGATATGAAGCACCGTTTTCGCGTTGATGATTCCAGCTTCCGGAATAAGTGTAATATCAGTGCAGTTATGGTCAACAATCAGCGGTGCGGCCCTCTGGGCATTGACAGGTGAGAATATTGCCATTAAAAAAGCCGCCAGGCATCCCAAAAGACAATATGACAGCAGAGACGAATACCTTCCCATCATCAATATCCACTCCAGACAGAAATAAAATAAATTAAAAAACAAATCTCTATCTAATATTATTACATATATTTGACGTTTTGTCAATGTGTTACGAGATTATACCGGTAACTGGAGAAGATGACAAAAAGATTTCTTCCATTCCTGGAGAGAGTCAGGACGACCCGACTTTAACCCTTGATATATCTCGCCGCAATCATTAATAGTGATTATGAGAGAGTTCCTGGTAGCGATGACAGCGACTATGGTTGGATAAGAGGTGTCGTTTGGCTCTGATGGAACGATTTTGTCAAATATCATATCGGCATTTGGATTCCTTTTCAAAGGGAGAATCGATTATGGCTTCCCTGATACCTAAAAGATTGGTCAGTCTATGCTTATCCCTTTTAATGCTGGGCTGCGCCCAAAGCAACAGGTCAGTCCCTGAAACAGACACCAGCATATCCCTCGATCCCGGGATTGATCCCGGGATGCCATCTGATAGAATGACAATGGTATGGCATCATCACAGCACTGGGAAATCGATCCTTGACGGCGGACTTCGAGACGCGTTGACTGCCGACAATATCGATTTTTACAGCATTTACTACCAGGACGCCATGGTGGGCGACTACGTGATAGGTGACCATACCGATCCCCCGGATTTTCCCATTAATTTCAATACTCCCATGTACTTCGATGTAATCAAGAGCTGGAAACTGACAGGGGAGAAAAAAAAACACGATATAATCATGTTCAAAAGCTGTTTTCCCGCTTCAAACATCACCAGCGACTTGATGCTCGACCAGTATAAGAAATATTATAATTCTCTCCTGGCTACTTTTACAGACAATCCCGGTATTTTATTCATCGCCATGTCGACTCCCCCCCTGGTAAAAGCCTCAACAACACCGGAAAACGCTAAAAGAGCCCGTAAGTGGTCGAAATGGCTGACAACTGAATATGGAGTAGATTTACCGAATGTCAGAGTATTCGATCTGTTCAACTGCCTGGCTATTCTGGAAGGCAGGCCGGATGAGAACACTCTGGTCCCCCAGTTTGCCGCGGGGAGGACAGACTCGCACCCGATCGAGGCTGGAGCGAAAGCTGTCACGCGAATGTTCATCCCCTGGTTGAATCGTTCCATCCGGGAACATACCCGGGCAACATCGGAGCAGAACAGATAAGGTGCGTTTAAATCAATAATATCTTGAATATACTGAATGCAAATAGTTATTCCTGTCTTGTGGTTTCTCTGGTAAGTTACAAGCTTGACGGCGGGTTTCCTCTGACATGATGATAGAATGGAGTGACCTGACTCATGGCTACCCTGGTTGAAAAATTATTAAGAGGGTCCTTTTTCAGGATCCTGAATATTGTAGTCATCGTGGTGGTCAGTTTCTTCATGATGCCTTTCGTGATCCACGCTCTGGGAGAGAGATGGTACGGATTGTGGATCTTCGCTGCGAGCATCGTCGGTTATTACGGATTTCTTGATTTTGGCCTGTTGATCGCGATACAGAAGTTTATCTCTCAAGCTTCCGGAAAGGATGATGATGAGGATATAAACAGGATCTTCAATACTTCCCTGTTCCTGTTTTTTATGGGTTCACTTCTGATCGTTCTGGTCTCGCTTGTCATCATATGGCTCTGCCCCAGATTTGTCCATGATCCCGGTAATATAAATATTTTCAGGAAAGTAATTCTACTTATAGGTCTGGATGTAGCTTTCTCTTTCTCGGTCAGGGCTTTTATCGGATTTTTAGGTTCGAATATCAGGCATGATGTGATCGAAGGGATCGATATAATAAAACTCCTTGTCAGAACTGCTCTGATCGTCATTTTCCTTAAAAGAGGGTATGGCATTGTCTCACTCGCGGTGATCACTGTCGGAGTGAACAGCATTCAGTATCTTTCTGTCGTGATCTATGTCCTTGTCCGTTACAAGATCCTGAAGATCCGGAGATCCTACATAAGCAGGATATGGATGAAGAAACTCCTCGGGTTCGGAACTTTCTCATTCATCGTTATGGTGTCCAAGAGAATCAGATTTCATACTGATAACTTCGTGATCTCAGCTTTTCTGGGGCTTGGCGCGGTGACGCATTACAACATAGGATCGAGGGTGGCGATTTACTACCAGAGTATTGTTCAGACCGGAATTGCACTGATGTTTCCGGTTTTCAGCAAGCTTGAAGGTCAAAATGATTTTGAGAGTATTCGCGAAAAATACATTCTGATGATAAAACTTACGTCGATATTCTCTGTTTTTTCAGGCGGTTTTCTCGTGATCTTCGGGAAAGCCTTTATTTCAAGATGGATGGGAATCGATTTTATTGACGCCTACGCGATACTTGTCATACTGGTTATCGGCATGCTCTTCGATTCGGTACAATCGGTTTCAGCAACTGTACTCCTGGCAGTCTCAAAACATAAACAATACTCGATAATCGTTTCAAGCGAAGCGATCGCCAACCTCGTACTCAGTCTTATCCTGGTGAGAAAATACGGCATAATAGGAGTAGCCTGGGGGACGACGATCCCTCTGTTGATAACGAGTCTGTTTATTACTCCCGTGTATACATGCCGCGTGATAAAAGTGCCGTTATTGAACCTGCTGAAAGTCTTATCTACTTCAATTCTGTTTGGGGCCGGCATCTATTTTATCAGTTGGCTGGTTATCAGAAATATGATCGAGATAAGTTATCTCAGCATTCTCAAACTGGGAGTTCCTGTCTGTTCTCTCGCGCTGTTGTTGAACATCTTCGTTTTGCTTAACAGCAAGGAAAGAAGGTACTTCAAGATAGCAGGTTAGCTTTCCGCGAGAGAGTCGTATATTTCGATGTACAGGTCGGAGATTGAATCCAGTGAAAATATATCGACGATCTTTTCCCTGGCTTCCCTGGAGTAATTGCTTCTCTTATCTTCATCGCGTAACAGTTCGATGACCGCTTCGCGAAAAGCACTCTCATCCCCTACATTTATTATTCGACCGTTCTCGCCATCGACAATGATATCATCCACTCCACTCACGCGATATGATATCGCGGGAACGCCGCAAGCCATTGTCTCCAGCAGAACATTCGGCATCCCTTCCATTGTCGACGGAAAGACAAAAAGGTCAGATATCTGGAGATATTCAGCCACATTATCTACCCTGCCTGTAAACTGGATGACTTCCCCCAGTTCTTTATCCTTGATATCCTTCTTTATTTCTTCGTAACAGAATTTGTCGCCTGTCGCTCCCTCTTTCTCGGACAGTGGCCCTACCAGGAACAGACAGCTGTCCGGATACTTCTCAAAGATAGCCGGCCACATCGAAACCAGACGGTCGACACCTTTCCTGTACGTGATCCCACCGACGAATGTTATAACCAGCTGATTGTCAATATTCAATTCTCTTTTCAACTTTTTCTTTTGATCTGGCGACAAGGGATGATATTTCTGAATATCGACACTGTTGGGTATGTATCTGACTTTTGATTCTTTAAAATTGTCCTCGATCAGTCTGTCCCGTATCAAGCTGCTGATCGCTATCAGCCTGTCCACTTTGAGGGCGCTGTACCTGCTTATCATGCCGAAAATCCTGCCGCAATCCTTGAAGTTCACCTCCTGTAACATGGAGACTTTCGCGAGAGTCTTTTTTCTGTACAATTTTGCCAGTATGCTTAAAGAAGTATATGGATACCCCATACCCTGTATGTGAATGATCGAATATTTCTTTCTCAGCCTGATGAAGGTCACAAAGAGTTTGATAAAGATCTTGAGTTTATCGATCAATGTACTCTGCCCTTCGATATATATATCGAGGTCATTCACAAATATGTAGTGGACTTCAACTCCCTCGTACTTACCTGATCCCCTTTGCCAGGGACAGTCGGTGAGAGCGACAAAAAATATGTCGACACCTTTTCTCCGCAGCTCATCCGCCAACTTCAGAGCCTGGATCGTCCCGCCTCCGAACCTCGGTGGGAAGATTGGGAAAAAGATACATACTTTCATGATGTCAATTATCTCCGGCGCGCTGGATCGGCATGACTTCTATCCGCGGGTCATCAGAAACACTAGATAATATCAGTATCCCCATAAGTGACTTTCCAGTTATGAGGTAATCCGAACAACGATTCAAGCTTGCGATCATCAAATACTTTTCCGACAAGGACAAATTTCGATGGAGATATTCGTTTGAACCGGCAACGCCTGAATACCGTTTCGAAAAAACCGTTGTCGTGACCGAAGAATTCTATCTTCTGCGCGCCGGTAGAGAAATAATGGGATAAAGCATACAGCAGCATCAGTTCCGACTGATCGATATTCTTTGATTTATGTATCAGATCGCATATCGCCACAATATCATTCATCTTCCGGCAGATGGTCACTCCGACAGGTTCACCGTCCACGATCATAATATGAAATTCGTAATCATTTTCGGGATGATCTTCGTATCTCCAGCGCAAATAAGGCAGATCCTTCCAGACTGAGATGACCTCGTTTTTCAAAGCTTCTTCGAGGACTTCTTTAATATCGTCCGGCAATTTCGACGTCGTTATGAATTTTACGTCGTTATGATGGAGAAACGAATGATATATGTCCTTCAAGACCCGGAATCTTATTCTGACCGGTACTGCCAGAATTATTTTAACGATCTTGTCCAGTACCGCTCCGGTCAGTTTTCTGTACCCTGTCTTGAAGCTGTACTCATCAAGATAAGTGATGTTGTACCAGTCGAGTTTCTTGATATAAACAGGATAAGCGCTTCTGTTGGGAAATCCGATAATCGCTTTAAATCCCTCTTCGATGGCGCGTTCGCAGTTGCGTTCGACCATTCCGGTAAATAACCCCTTGCCTCGTTGGTCCTGTCGTATAAGCCCGTCGCATAATTCTCCGGCGGGAATCTCCTTTCCAAGGAAATTCAAATGACTGCGCATCGTACAGCACTCTCCGACTATCGCATCATCTATCGAAGAAAGATACAGCCATCCGGGACCACCCGGATGATCCATATACTGCCACCGGATATATTCCACCGTTTTATCGGTTTTGAAGACATCCTTGAACAATACGGATATCCCCGTCTCATCTCCCTGCCTGAATTCTCTTATCCGATCATTGCTTTTATCCATCTGAATTCTCCAGGACATCGCTCAGGGGAGAAAATGAGAATTTTTCATCGGAACAGAACTCAAGAAAAGCTCTGATTTTCGCGATAAAATCACGCAGATCATTTTCGTCCCGAACAAACTCGCTTTTCCCCGGCATCAGTGATGTCGAATGGAAGGTCATGTTTAAAAAAGAATTGCCATCTTCCAGATAGTTCCTTGCCGTCCTGATCATATCGAATGATGTGGAGACCTCCGGTGAAAGCATGCGGAGATTAAGGATCTTTAATTTGTCGAGGACTCCGAGCAAGTGAAATCTTGAAAGGCCCTGCCTCATCAATCTTCTTCGCAAAGAGGCATATCTTGCGAAGGGTTTTTGCATGAAGCTCATCGTCACGGGGACTTCTACCAGACCGTTACCAGGTTTTTCTTCGAGAATATTTTCAGGAGAAAAATGATAAATAGACGAAGGGGCGCCGGAGAAATCCGGTCCGCAGTAATCTGTCCAGTCCCAGAGAGGCAAAACGGAGCTGTCGACATGATACCCCAGTTCCATGATAGATCGAGCTACGTCTGGCCCAAAACCCCACCTTCCAGCCCTGAAACAGATTGGAGCAGTATCGAATCGATCGATAATCGCCTTGTGGAGGATCTCCAGCTTTTTGCAAATCAGGGAATACGGCAGGTTGCATAGCATCGAGTTATGATCTGTCATCTCTTCCTCAAAAGGCGGGGTATTCCATGGATGACAATGAGTCCCGATCTCACATCTTCCCTCTTCATGGATCTTAAGGATGATCTCTGACGCAGCCGGGTCGACTACGACCGGATAATCCAACAGATAGGTCGGAACAGCCCCGAACTCATCGAACAGATCCTGGATCTTCGGTATATATGAGATGTTCGATACGGCGTTGTCTGTCCTGGAACGTCTGTCCCAGGAATCCTCTTCCGTATCGATTGTAATGAATATCCTGGTTGCCATAAGACGGCACATTCCCTTCAGGGTGACTTTTCATGATTAAGGATGCCTGACTGAATGCAATCTTGCACCATGCTGAGCAATACTATGATGCCGCAAACCGGCGAATCAAGAAAATTCGTCCGTCCTTCGGTGAGAAGAAGCTATTAACCGGTATTTTCTCCCCGAAAATATCACCCTTTCCGGGCCCTGATTATCCCGGTTCTCATTAGACAGGCGAAATATTCGTGTTTCGGCCAACTCGGGTCTTCCCCGCAATTACCTTGACACAAGTACAAGCTATAATTACACTTCTTCTCATCGGGGTTGTTTTCAACCATTGATCAGACTGAGAGCACCGGGAGATCTTCAATGAACAAGAAAACTGATAATATCAATCTCGGAAAGTTTTTATCCGTTTGGGGATTTCTAACTGCGGTGTTTCTACTGGCCGGATCGCTCCTGCTGATCTACGCTCAAAGAGGAAAAAATTTTGTGATAATGTTGAACGCGATAAATATACCGCTGTTCACAGTGCTATTACTGATCAGGCGACCTGTTGAAAGAGGCATTACTGAAATGCTCAATAAATCGGCTGGGGCATTTTTTGAAATACAATATGACCATGAAAAATCGATCGGATTCTTCCTCGTCTCTCTGGCCATTCTCTTCGGCAGCTATATGGGGTTTCTGGCCTTTTCGAATGTCGGATCATACTCCTACATGATTAAAGAGGATGGTATCATAGAATACGGTTCATCGATTCTCTGGTTTCTGGCGGCAATGGTCGTCTTCATCCACATCTTCAGGCGTTCCAGGTGCGGGGTTAATGGAAGATGGCAACTGATGACAGATATTTTGCTGATCATATTCTTTATTCTTTGCGCCGGAGAAGAAATAAGCTGGGGACAGAGGATCATTGGCATTGAAACACCGGGGATTCTCAGGGAAGTCAACGTCCAGAGAGAGTTGACACTGCATAATATCGAATCAGTCAGTATCTTTTCCAACGCGTTTTTTCTGCTTACAGTGATATTTTTCCTGGTTGTTCCATGGTTTGCTAAAAAATACAGTCAAGTAAGAAAGTTGCTCTATTTTATTCACTTCCCTGTTTCAACCCGTTTTATTGTCTATATTTTCATTGTGACGTTATTCGCGTGGATACTGGTAGGCCTGAGGTTCGGAACCTTGGGGTTTCATCCTTTCAGTTTCTACCCGGCGGCATACTATACTCAGATGGATGATGAACTTTTTGAGTTCCTGGCTGCGTTTTCTTTTTTTTCGTTCAGCATTATGCATGCTGTAAAACACGTCAAAGCAATGAATCAAGAAATTTCTTGAACCTTGCAATATAGATCTCGGAAGAGAGATTCCCTTCAACGTATTGGCGGGCTCTTTCACCCATTTCTTTTGCTATGGATTCATCACCCAGCAGAATTTCCAGTTTGGCGGCCAGATCTGAAGCATTCCCTTTTTCAAAAAGGAATCCATTTTCACCGTCCCTGATCAGAAAAGGAATACCTCCGACCTTCGAACCTATCACAGGTTTACCGCTGGCCATAGCCTCGATCAGGACCCTGCCCATCCCCTCGGATCTCGAGGGAAGGACGAAACAGTAACAGTTCTTGAATTCGGAAATGATCTCATCGTAGAAAACAGGTTTCTCGATAATAATATTGGCGTTATCACCGATCATTTCATAGTAGTCTTGCGGATCCGGGCAATATCCTACAATTTTAAGCGCAAAATCACTGTGCCGGTGCGAGATCATTTTAAATGCATCGATCAGAATATCGACGCCCTTGAGGTAAAAGGGAAACCCCACGAACAGAACGACTTTATCAAATCGGGTCGGGCCTTTCTGGAACTCGTATGTCGGGACAAAGTTGATAAAAGTCTCATAGTCACCGTTTTTTGTCATAGATGAATAAGCAGCGGCAATCTCAGAATTCAGATATTTGATCTTGTCTGCTCTGTCGAGAATAAAAACTGTCAGCCCCGATACTAATCGATTTTTAAATTTCCGCAGAATACCGAGTTCGCCAAGGAACCCTGCCTTGATAATATCTCCGTTTACCTCAACGACCAATCTGGCTCCAGTCATTCTCTTGAGTATATATCCGCAGAATCCGCAAAGAAGAGGGTCGTAAGCTACAATAATGTCGATCTTTTTCCTTCTTTGAGATCGCAGTCCATGCCACAGGACAGAGAAAATAAAGATAATGTGGTCGATTATCTTTATTCGGGTAGAAGAAATATTGTGAAAAACGAAATTACCCGGCATCGCGTCAGTACTACCACTGGGACATACCGCCACCATATCACCATGATATGAATCCGAGAGCAGTTCATATCGGCCACTGACATTCGGCAACCTGGGACGGTGAAGAACATAATTGATAAAGAAGAGCTTTTTCATGTTTCAATATTGCGTTTGACCACTGTTATGATAAAACACCTTAATACAGTATCATGAGAATCTTGTAAAACACTATCGTAAGCCCCACCAGGGTCAGGATCATAAGCAATTCTTTCCTTGTCATAAATGTGAATTTAATGCCGGCTTCGGCGTGTAGTCGCAATGAAAGTATTGCCGACATCGCCAGCAGAATATATATGATCGGACTATAAGTCTGGGATAGAAAAAACGCCGATGTAAGAAATCCTATCAACGAGACCTGGGTGATCCTGGAATACAATATCAGGATCTTATCATTTGAAATTTTTTCAATTCTGACCAGGTCCCTGAAACTTGTAAATATCAGAGCTGCCCACACTGAAAACCCGATAAGCCCGAGTTCAGCCATGCACTTGATATAAGCGCTGTGAGCTGCTTTGTCATATGTCGCGATGAAATTGTTCATTCCGATCCCGAAGGCTGGGCGGGATTTTACGATTCCAAGCCCGTGCATCCAGGCGAATACTCGCCCACTTTCAGAACCGCCATACGCTTCTATCTGCGACATCCGGCTAGGCGACATCAGGAGGGCTATCGTTACAAGGACTGATCCCGCAATCAATCCTCTCTTTACGCCCCAGTTTTTAATGGCAAAGCTGACCAGTACCGCGATAACCGCTAAATACCCTCCCCTTGAATTTGTGTAGAAAATGGCCATGAACAAGACTGTCAACATGATTATCAATCCGATCCTGAAAATCAGCTTCACTTTTCTGCTGAAGAAATGAAAAAGGATGATCGGTATCGAAGATACCAGCGCTAGAGCCAGATCATTAGGATCGCCGAAGATGCTGACATACTTGATCCTGGTGCCCACGGGGGGAGTGCCGAAAAGATCAACGCCGTTGAAGTGCTGGACCAGTCCATTGATTGCCAGAAATAAACATGAAAAACAGAGGCACCAGAAGACCATCCTGTATTTACGCCCGGTAAGAAGGACCAGAAGAACAAACAGGAGAAGCAGGGTGAGAAATTCGTTCAAGGAATTCCATGCCCTCCCGGGATTGAAATTTGAAAGGTCGCTTATGGGGACTATGAGAAACAGGATAAACATCAGGATATTCTGGCGTGTGGCAAATATATTGATTTCTTCCCTGTTGAAGATCTTTCGGATCAGAAAAAATAATATGATAACCAAGGCCAGGTTAAGCATAATTCGAAGAGGCGCCAGATAGGGAATAAATGACATCGGCCTGAGAATCAGGAAAATCAGATAGATCAATAACCCGAAGTAAGGATGAAAAAATATAGTTATTAACATGACCAACGCGAATATTGCCGCAATGGCAAGTAGCGCGGATTTCAGAAGCACCAGGGAAAGGATCAGCGTAACGAACACAAGGGCGGATATTATCAGAGCATTTTGTTTTTTCATATTATTGAGATTTTCTTATTTTTTGCCTTATCAGGTCCGGAAGCAACCGATTGTCCTGTCATCAAGCAATTTCCATTCCCTGTAAGTTGAACCGAATATGACCTGAAAATTCCCCGTTACCTTTATCCTCGCCCTTATTCATCTATCCATTACGCGAAGCAGTCTCTATCTTAAATAAATATGGAGAAAAGTCTATCGTAATATTATACAATAGACCTGAAAGATCATGATTCTTGCACAATATATGCTACTGAAATTGGCAACCTGCGATTAAACTTCACTTTGCTTTATCGGGGGACACTGGATAGAGATGTTGAAAAAAATAAAAGTCCTGCACATCCTCTCACCGCTGGGAAATTACGGAAAGGAAAGATGGCTGCTCGCTTTTCTGCGGAAGATCGACAGGTCGATCGTCGAACCCCGGGTCATTCTTCTTGCTCCCGGTGGGGACCCTGAGATCGCCAGCCACATCAAGCAGATCGGTATCGAGTATATGGTCCTGGAAAGTTCGTCGAAATTCAGCTCTGATGATATCAAGATTATCCGCGAAGAGATCATTGCCGCTGAATCGGATATTGTCCATTCTCACGATTACAAATCGGATGTCTATGCCCTTTTCGCCGCGCGAGGTCTTTCAGCAAAAAAAATAAGCACTCCTCATGGATGGTGCGCCACGGGAGACCGGAAGCTGGGGTTATATGAAAAAATCGACAGGATTTTTCTTCGCCATTTCGACTCGGTTGCTCCTTTGTCTGAGAAAATGGCCTCGACACTTAAAAGAATAAAAAAGAAAAAATTGATTGTGATAAACAATTTTGTCGATCTCGACACTATACCGGTTCCTGAAGAAGGGGACCCGCGGTTGATCGCCTATATGGGCAGGCTGGTCAGTCTCAAGAGAGTCGATGATCTGATCAATGCTCTTGCGATGGTTAAAGATAAGGAGACAAGACTGCAGATCATCGGTGATGGACCGATGCGTGGCGAACTTGAATCTTTAGCGGAAAGGTTATCCATTTCGGACCGTATAGATTTCCTTGGACACAGGAACGACAGTCTCGACCTTCTCAACAGGTCCCGGATCATGGTCCTGCCTTCGCTGACTGAGGGTATTTCCAGGTCAATCATGGAAGCGATGGCCATGGGAAAAATAGTCATCAGCACAAGGATCCCGGGGATCACGGAATTGATAACGGATGGTAGAAACGGATACCTGGTCGAAACTCGGGATCCGAAAGCCATAGCAGATGTCATCGACCGTATCTTCGGCAATATGGCAAAGGCGGTCTCCGTGTCGGCAAACGCGAGAACAGTCATTGAAAATGATTTCTCGGCGGCAAGGGTAGTCAGGGATTATGAAAAGTTATACTCATCGCTCCTCTGATAAAAAGAGGATGAAAAAAGAAAAGATCTGGATCAGCTGGCATTATCACAGAAGAAGCGACTTTCTCGCCCGTGAATTCGGATCTGATTATTACCACTTCGGTACGTCGGCCAAAAGCAGGCTTTCGCGCTACCGTGAAAGTATCGGCAGGACAATAACCACGATCCGGCATGATCGCCCCGGAATACTGTTCGTTCAGAATCCGTCGATAATCCTTGTCCTGCTTGCCGTAATGTTGAAACAGTTTTTCAGGTACATCCTTATCAATGACCTGCATACTCCCTATATCGATCTTCCTCCGGTTCTCGCGAAGTTGTTCTGGGCTCTCCAGAGGTTCTGCATAAGACACTCCGATCTCACTATCGTGACGAACGACAATTTCAGGCAGCGGCTTCACGTCGATGGAGTAATGATCCTTCCCGACACGGTTCCTTCGTTCGATATCGAGGGTGATGACAATCGACTTGAAGGTATCAACATCCTTTATGTCTGTACTTTCGCCGAGGATGAACCGTACGGGTCTGTTTTCAGGGCGGCGGAACTTCTTCCCGACGGTTTCAGGATATTCGTGACGGGAAACTTCAGAAAAGCCGGAATAGACCGGGATGCTCTTTCAGGCAGGATCGATCTGACGGGATACCTTCCCGACAGGGAATATCTCGCCCTGCTGAGCCGCGTCGATATCGTCATGGTCCTGACCGAACAGGAAGGATGCATAGTCTGTGGCGGGTATGAAGGTGTCTCTCTTTCTAAACCATTGATCCTTTCCGACACCGACACTCTGAAAGGATATTTTTCCAGCGGCGCCGTCTACACGAGACATGATGAACGCTCGATCGCTGACGCTATTATAAAAGCTGCCGGCGACAGGGAGAGTCTCAAAAAGGAACTGGAAAGCCTGAAAGAGTCTCTCAGGAAAGAATGGCTTAAGGATTTCAATATGATCACCTTTCGGATCGAGGACTTGAAACAGGAGGCTGGGCTCTGATTCTGACTGTCCTGGATGGCCTATGGAGATTCGAGTGAAAAAACGTATAAGGATTTTACAGGTCATAGATTCTCTCCGGACCGGTGGCGCGGAAAAGATAGTGTATGATCTCGCCACCCACCTCGACGGGGAGAAATACGAAGTCTCCGTCTGCAGCATGGAAGACGAGAGGGACACCTTCCTGGCCGGAAAACTGGACGAAGAAAGGATCAGATTGCATTTTCCGGGAAGAAAAGAGGGTTTCGATCCCTCACTGGTCGGAAAGATCCGCGATATAATCAGAAATGAATCGATAGATATAGTCCATTGCCATGTCGGAGGAGAACTCTACGGCCACGCCGCGGCTGTCAGGACAAGGGCATCGGTAATAACGACCCTTCACGGGATATTCCATTACAGTTTGAAACAGAAAGCGCTGATAAAATACTGCGGTCTTTTCAAGAATAACCACAAAATAGCGGTGTCGGAAGAGCTGATGTCACTCTACAAATGCGATCTCCTTATCTATAACGGCACGCCCCTTCTTCCCGACCTTTCCTCACAGACCGTGGACGATATCCAATTGCATGTAAAAGACGACTTGATCACTGTCGCCATAATCGGCAGGCTCTCTGAAGTAAAGAACCATTTCAATTTTCTCGACGCCGCCGCCGCGATAATCAGGGAGACCGATATCGTGAGATTCCTGATAGTCGGAGACGGACCTCTTCAGTCAGAGCTTGAAAGATACGCAGCTGAAGTGGGCGTCGCGTCTCGAACTGATTTTGCCGGTTATCGAAAGGATATGGACGAAGTCCTGAAAGGAGTCGATATATCGGCTCTCTCCTCCGACTCTGAAGGATTGCCGATGGTCGTCCTTGAATCTATGGCCGCGGGCATACCGGTAGTCTCTACACAAGTGGGTGGCATACCTGAGCTAGTGATCGACGGCATAACAGGGATACTTGTTCCTCCCCGCGATTCGGGCGCTCTCGCCTCTGCGATACTGAGACTGGTAAAAGACAAAGCTCTGAGGAAAGAGATGGGGATCGAATCAAGAAAAAGAGTGGAGAGTCTTTTTTCAACCGATACCATGGTTGAAAAATATTGTAGCGTATATGATAAGCTGGTACTTTGAAAATGCGTTGACTGAGGCGATCTGATGCTGGACCTGTTTCCGGGCTGTAGCGATGAATAATCTTATGAAACATATATTGAACTCGATATACAAGATTGTCGTCTTTCCTCTGTATCTTCTTGTCTGTTTCAACCACAGGATCTCGGGAACGGAGAACACCTTCAGCGCCTTCGCGCAGATGCTCAGCCGGATCAGTGGTAAACATGGAGAATTTGCCAGACGGGCTTATTATAATTACACTCTTCGATATTCTGGAAAAGACCTGCTGGTCAGCTTCGGATCGCTCTTTACCCACAGGGATGCCTCGGTTGGAGACAGAATATATATCGGCCAGTACTCGATAATCGGATCTGTTTCGATTGATTCCAACGTTATGATCTCCGATCATGTTTCGATATTGAGCGGTAAATACCAGCATATGTACAATGAAGAAGGGATCCTGGTTGAAAGCGAAAAAAAAGATCCTTTCATATCGATAGGAAAGAGTTCCTGGATAGGAGCTAATTCGGTGATAATGAACAATATCGGTGAGGGATCGATAATAGGCGCGGGGAGCGTCGTCGTAAAGCCGATCGAATCTTTCTCCGTGGCAGCCGGTTCACCGGCGAAAGTGATCAGGAAACGTGGTAAAGAAGATGACAATGGACTCTGAATATCAGAAATCAAAGGTCAAAGAGTATTTCGATGAGGATTCCCGCCGCTACGAAGAGGTGAGATACACCGAAGATTACTCAAACTGTCATCAATACTCGTATCTTGCCAGAATGGCCCATGTCCTTGAGCTCCTGGAAGATGATGGAAAAAAAATTCTCGATATAGGGTGCGGCCCCGGGATCTATACCCGTCAGCTTCTTGACAGGGGGTACAATATCACGAGTATTGATATCGCGCCCGGCATGATTGAAAAGGCGAGCAAAAAATTCTCCGACGAGATCGGTGAAAAGAGAGTCACTTTTACTACTGGCGAAATATATGATCTTAACGATATGGAAGGGTATTTTGACGCTGTCCTCTGTATCGGAGTCGTTTCTTACATACCGAAGATCAGGGAGTTTCTTGACAAGATATATTCTCTGACAAGACCCGGCGGATACGCCGTGATACAGATATCAAAAAAATACTCCCCTAAATCATTCGATGAACAGCTTGTATATCCCTCTATCCAGAAGATCAAGGGTGTTATCAGACCAGGTAGCCGATCGGATGACACGGGGGTCATTCTGACAAGATACCGCACAGCCGTCTTTGACAGGTTATGCAGGGAATCCGGCCTTTTAATGGAAAAGGGAGCCCATTTCGATTACAATCTTCCTGTTATAAATATTCTGGCTAAAAAGTTCAGCCTCTCGCTGGCCCGGTCTCTGGAGCGTAGACGAAGCAGGATATTCCAGGCGCTGCTTGCCGGAGACAGGGTCGCGAGATACCGCAAAAGAGAAAAGTGACCTGCAAAAATGAGTCCTCAAAAGATTTCGAGTCTGCACAACCCGGTCGTCAAATCGCTGATCAGACTCGGAAAAAAGAAAGAAAGAGACCTTTCGGGCCTGATGCTTATTGAGGGAGTAAGGGAACTCCATTCAGCTCTGAAAAACGGTATCGAGGTCACCGAAATATTCATCTGTCCCACTCTTGCCACTGATGAGGAGAAGGAAAACCTTCTGACAGTGCTTGGCCCGATGAATATCAAACAGACTGAAGTCACTCCTCAGGTTCTGGAAAAAATAACGTACAGGGGCAGTTCGAGTTTTCTGGCAGCGCTCGCTAAAAAAATGAAAAATACCCTTGATGATCTCAGGCCTGGCGCCAGCCCCCTTTATCTTGTCGTCGATTCAGTCGAGAAACCGGGGAATATTGGCGCAATTTTCAGGTCCGCCGATGGTGCTGGCGCCAGCGGAGTCCTGATAAGCGATCCGGTCACTGACCTGAGCAATCCGAACCTCATCAGGGCAAGTCTCGGGACTGTCTTTTCCATTCCCTCGGCGATCTCCCAGGCGGAAGAGATCATCAAATGGCTCAAGAAACATAATATAAGGATAATGGCGACAACTCCCCGGGCGGAAAAATTATATTCGGAAATGGACCTTACCGGACCTGTCGCGATAGCCGTCGGCAGTGAGGACAGCGGTATCAGCGGTAAATGGATGGACGCGTGCGACGATGGGATCAAGCTTCCTATGCATGGAAATGCCGATTCCCTTAATGTCTCGGTGGCAGCGGCGATAGTCCTTTATGAGGCTTTGAGGCAGAGAAAACAGGTTACGTCAAAATAGCGGGGAGATCGGATGGATGAACCGGTGATCCCCGGCAGGATCGAGCAGAATGGAGTTTGCGATGTCGAATGAAAATATATTCGCCCGAAGAAGTATAAGAAAGTATTCAAACCTTCCTGTCGGGCGGGAAGATATCACGGCTCTTCTTGAAGCGGGCATGGCCGCGCCTTCGGGAAGAAACCTTAAACCATGGCATTTTATTACAGTTACCGATCGAGAGGTCCTCGACAGCCTGGCCGAAGCCCATCCACATGGCAAGATGCTTTTCGAAGCCACCGCGGCAATCGCTGTCTGCGCCGAGACAGCCATCTCCCCCGATTACTGGGTCCAGGATTGCGCAGCCGCGACGGAAAACATCCTCGTCGCGGCGACCGGACTGGGGCTGGGATCAGTCTGGCTTGGATGCCATCCCAGAGAAGAACGCGTATCGGCGATAAAAAAGGTCCTTGATATCCCTGATGGAACGGGAATACTGAGCCTTATAGCGATCGGCCACCCGGCGGAGGAAAAACAACCGAGGACCCAATACGACGAAGAAAGAGTACACAGGGGAAAATGGTAAGAAACGGAAAGGTACGAGATGGAGCTGTTCGTCGACACCGTCTTTGAATCTATCCTTGAAAAAATGGAGGACCGGTTCGATTCACACGATTTTATCTTCGAGATGATGCGCGCTTTTCCCAGGGAATACACCATCGCTCTGTATCAGTGCAGAAAAGCAAAAGATCCTATCCGGACGCTTCATTCCAGGATCGGCAGAAAACTTCTTGATTTCAGCGACAGGATCGAAAAATCTTCCCGAAAAGCGTCAAGAAACACAAGAGGCCTGCCGTCAAGAAACCAGTACTGGGAAAAAAATAAACGAGTCTGATCCACACCGGCGGTAACCACCTCTGTCAGGTGATCAAAAAAGAATTGCCCGCGCTGTTTTATCCTGATAGATTCGTACAAGGACATGGTTTTAAGGTATTAAAATGGTAATATCAGGAGGACCGTAATATGCAGGGGCACCCTAAACTCAATATTCCAGGCGGATTTAAAGAGATCGGCCTGAAGACTCTTCCCGATATTTTCCAGCATGCCATTGACAATTACCCTGGCACTGTTGCTATCAAGAAAAGACATTCATGGGGACACCAGTCGATATCATACCAGGAATTCGGCAGACTGATCTCTTTTCTCGGATCCGGATTGATTGAACGCGGCCTCAGCAATGGTGACCGCGTAGCATTGATGGCTGAAAACAGCCCCGAGTGGCTGCTTGTCTACGCCGGAGTGACTTCCTGCGGGGGTGTGATCGTACCACTCGACACCAATCTCCAGGAAAATGAACTGAGGCATCTTCTCCTTCATTCTGAAGCGGGATCGATCGTCGTCTCTCCAGGAATATACAATGACCTGGTAGAAGGAATGAACCTGCGCGATATAGACGTTATAGTCATTGGAGAGCAGGAGACAGGAATAGACGCTCTATCGCTCGGCGAGTTGATGGCCAGGGGAAAGGAAAAGGTAAACAACGGCGACACCTCATTCTTTCGGCGCAGGACGGAGGTCAGGCCGGAAGATACGGCGGCGATCTGCTACACTTCAGGTACCACTGGACAACCGAAGGGCGCGGTCCTTCTCCACAGCAATCTCGTCGCCAATATTGAATCGCTTTCATGTATCATCCGTTTTACTTCAGATGACGCTTTTCTCTGCCTGTTGCCACTTTACCATACATTTCCTGTCATGAGCGTTTTTCTTACTCCTGTCTATAACGGCTCTACGATCGTCTTCGCCAGATCGATCAAACCAAAGATCATCCTTGAAGATATAATCAGGGAACAGATCACCGTCCTTGTCGCCGTGCCTCTTTTCTACGAGCATCTCGCCCCCCTTCTTGTTCCGGTGGAAAAGGATAAAAAAGGCGCGAGCGGTAAAGTCAGGCGATTTTTCCTCCGGGCGGTGATCGGACTGGGGAGGCTTTTCGGCCGAAAGAAACCATCGGGAACAATGACGAAAAAGATAGTCACCGCCGGGATGGAAAATATCAGGCTGTGCGTGACAGGCGCGGCTGCACTGCGTCCTGATGTCGAAGAAGCCTTTATCAAAGCGGGAATACCGCTGATCCAGGGATATGGAATGACCGAGACATCGCCGGTGATCGCGATGAACATTCCTGACAGCCCGAAAAATGGGACAGTTGGACCTCCCCTTCCCGGAATCGATGTGGTGATAGATTCTCCCGACAGTGACGGAGTCGGAGAAATACTCGTCAAGGGGCCGAATGTGATGAAGGAATACTACAAAAACCGGGAGGCGACCGCCGCCGTACTGAAAAATGGATATCTGCGCACCGGAGACCTTGGGAAAAAAGATCAGGACGGGTATATAACGATCTCTGGAAGGATAAAATCGCTGATAGTGACTGCCGGGGGGAAAAACGTCTATCCGGATGAGCTCGAAGCAATGATAATTAAAAATCCGTATATCCTTGAGTGCGTCGTTCTATCTGTAGAGGACAAAAAGGGCAATACACGGCCCGGCGCGGTAATAGTACCCGACTATGACATGCTCGGGACAGTCGCCGAATTGAAAAGCGAACTGACCGAGGAAAATATAAAAAGATTCATCGGTGAAGAACTTCGCGCCATATTTGAGGATCTTCCTGATTACAAACACCTGCTCGGTTTTCAGATCAGGGACATGGAGCTTCCAAAGACGACTACGCGCAAGGTGAAACGCCACCTGGTATCGTGGGCCAGGGAATAGATCAGCGATGGTAGCTTCGCACCTGGATAAAAGACCTTCAATTATATTGCGGTCTCTCGATCATCTGTTTCTTCTCAGGCCACTCATCCTTGTTCCCGTGTGGACATTCTTTCTGCTTGGCGCCTGGCACTCCGGCCATTCGGGAGATCTCTGGTCGGGCCGATTCATTCCGGGAATAATAGCCTTTACGATGTTGACCGGAGCCATTTATATAATCAACCAGATATCGGACAGGGAAAGCGATCTCGATAACGACAAGCTCTTTTTTATTCCAGAATCGATCATCTCCGTAAGAACAGCATCAGTGGAAGCATCGGTCCTTATCATCATTTCGCTGGCGATCTCTTTCACGTGGTTACCTGCCGGTTTCACGCTGATCTCGTTCGCCGGCCTGCTTCTCGGCATCATTTACTCGGTAGAGCCTGTAAGGCTCAAAAAACGCCCTCTTTTCGACGTACTTGCCAACGCTGTTGGAAATGGCATTCTCAACACTCTCGCTGGATGGATCGCTGTCGGAGGGGAACTGAAAGGTCTGATCATCCTTCTTCCATATCCATTCGCTGTCGCCTCGGTTCACCTGGTGACAACCCTGGCTGACATCGAAGGCGACAGGAAAAGCTCGCTCCGCACCAGCGGAATCGCTCTCGGAGTAAAAAAGGGATTGATCTTCTCGACGATCCTTATGGCAGCTGCAGCGGTTCTTGCCGTCATTTCATCAAACAGGGAAGCGCTCTATGCCACCCTGCTCTCCCTTCCCGCTTTCCTGGTTCCGATGAGATCTGAAAATGCCCGTCTTTCCCGGAGCAATATTCTCATTCCTGCCAAGCTCTCCACTCTTGTTTTTTCTGTCGTTGCGGGATTCCTGTTCAGACTGTATATCCCTTTCCTCTTAATTATCGTCATAGCGACGAGGATATACTACAGGCGAAGATTCCGGTTAGACTACCCGTCAATGTAAAGACCCTTCACGGCAGGGATCTTTTCATCTCCTGGTACCTGGCCGCTGACCTTTCTTTTCCGGATGTATCTCCAAACGACGCTACGATCGTCTTCGTCCTCGCGATCCTGTCTGAAGTAGGCGGATGGGTCGAGAGAAGTTCCTCGAGCTTGCCTGGTTCCCTTTCTTCTGTCGAATGCAGTTTGCCGAGCAATTCGACTATTCCGTTGGGGTCATATCCGGCGGAATTTGAATATTTCGATCCAAGCCTGTCAGCTTCAAACTCATTCGTTCTGCTGTAGGCGAGGAATCCCCCGGTGGAGAATATGTTCGAGACAAGCTGGGCCATCTGCCCGGGATTGTCTCCAAGTATCAGGCTGGAAAGGATCTGGTATCCATACATCGCCGTAAGCCTCTCGGTCGAATGACGCGAAGCCACGTGCCCGATCTCATGAGCCAGCACGCCTGCAAGTTGAGCTTCGTCGTCGAGTTCGGATAACAGTCCCGTGTAGATATAGATATACCCTCCCGGAAGAGCAAAAGCGTTTAATTCATCTTTATTTATAACAGCAAAATGATACTCGATGTCCCTTCGATCGCAGACCTGGACAAGACGATTTCCGACCCGCTGGACATACCCCGAGACCTCAGGATCGTCATAGATCTCGAACTGCTTTTCGATCTCTACCGAGAACTCCTTTCCCATCTGGACCTCTTCGGGAGAACTGATCAGGTTGACCTGGCCGGAATTTATGCCGGTCGTGGCGCAACCGCCGGCAAGAACAGCGAAAAGAAAGATTACACCGTATCCTGATAATCTTATAAGATCCTTTGAATATTTCATTTTACTTTTTATTCCTTTCTCTTATCTTCCCGGTCATCGGAACGAACTGCACCGGCACTGAAGAGTGAAGTTTGAGTCCGTCTGCCACTTTTTCATACAGATTGAGTTTTTGGGGAAACTGACCTTCCGGGATCACAAGCATCCCTCCCAACTTCAGTTGCTCGACGAGAGGTTCAGGGATCCTTGGAGCCGCGGCGGTCACTATAATACCGTCAAAAGGAGCTTTCCCCGGCCATCCGTTATAACCATCCCCCGTTCTGACCATGACATTATCGTATCCGAGCGTATCAAGCAGGGCGGAAGCACGCGAGGCCAGTTCGGAAAGGATCTCGATAGTAAAGACTGAATCGACGATCATCGATAGAACAGCTGCCTGGTATCCTGAACCGGTCCCGACCTCCAGTATCCTGTCCAGCGAATCAGGACTCAGGAAAGCCGTCATCAACGCTACGATATATGGTTGAGATATAGTCTGTTTACTCCCGATTGGGAGAGGACTGTCGATGTACGCGATACCAGTATATTCTTCGGGGACGAAAAGATGCCTTGGGACGCTTTTCATGGCGAGAATGACTTTCTCGTCCGTTATTCCCCGGGCGATGATCTGCTCGCGTACCATCGACTCTCTGAGCCTGTCATAGACGACATCGCCCGTAGTGCATCCCTGGGAGATATAAAGAAGGAGCACTGATAAAATGAGTACGCTCTTCTTGATCAAGGCAGCCTTCCTGCTACGGGTCAACCTCACAATAAACCCTTTGCCTGGTTCGGGGAGTGAAAAGTTGTTTTCATCACGGGTATTTTGTCTTACATTAAACAGGAATTCAAGTAATTTCGGTTCCGTCAGCCTCAGCGCGAGGGTGATCACCGGATGCAGACGGCCAGCAGGTTTAAATGTGAATCTATTCAGGAAATTTCTAAAGATTCCCCTTCATACAAAGATCATGATCGGTCTTGTCGCGGGAATCCCGATAGGTCTCCTGCTTGGGCCTCGAGCTGAAGTTATAGAACCTCTTGGTAAACTGTTCATCCGGTTGATTCGAATGATCGTAGTCCCTCTCGTCTTCTCATCCCTCTTTGTCGGTACGGCAAGCCTTGGTGATATTAAAAAACTCGGAAGGATAGGAGCCAAGACCGTAGCCTATTATCTTTGCACAACGGCTATCGCTATCACTATCGGCCTTACTCTCGGAAATATCTTCAAACCTGGCGAGAATATAGATTCTTCGACCAGGACCCAGTTGATGGCGTCATACGAAAAAGAAGCCGCTCTTAAAATTGATCTCGCTAAAAACAAACCCGGAGTCCTGGAGACGATAACCCGCATTGTCCCTGCCAATCCTGTCGAAAGCCTGGCTGAGGAGAACATGCTGCAGATAATATTCTTCGCTCTGATCTTCGGGATCGCTGTGACTTTGATACCGGGAAACGGCGGAAAACCTGTAATCGATTTTTTCGCGGCGGTAAGCGATGGGATGGTCCAACTTGTCCATATCGTGATGAAGATGGCTCCCCTTGGAGTACTGGCTCTGATCGCCGCCGTCGTCGGAAAGTTCGGGATCGATATCCTCCTTTCCCTTCTCCGATACGCTATTGTCGTGATCGTCGGCCTCGCTGTCCACGGAGTGTTCATCTACTCTTCCGCGGTCCGCGTCTTCTCCGGGATCAGGCCGATGGTTTTTTTCAGGGCTATCAGACCGGCCCAGCTGATCGCCTTCTCCACCTCGTCGAGTAACGCGACCCTTCCGGTCACCATAGAATGCGTCGAGGAGAACCTCGGGGTCTCGGAAGAAATATCGAGCTTCGTCCTTCCTCTCGGCGCGACGATCAATATGGATGGAACAGCTTTGTATCAGGGCGTCGCGGCCGTATTTATAGCGCAGGTATATGGTATATCTCTCTCGATAGGAGATCAGCTGACGATCGTCCTCATGGCTACGCTTGCTTCTATAGGGACAGCCGGCGTCCCTGGCGTGGGGATCATAACCCTGGCGATGGTCCTTCAGACGATAGGAGTCCCCCTTGAAGGGATAGCGCTCGTCCTTGGTGTCGACAGAATACTCGACATGTGCCGGACAGTGGTCAATATTACGGGTGACGCCTCCGCTGCCGTCATCGTGGCCGCCACAGAAGGAGACCTGCACGCGATTCCGGCAGAGTCTGAAAAGGAGAAAAAATGATAAAAAAGATACAGATATTGTTCCTCCTGTATATAATCGTTACGATAACATCTTCGACATTCGCAGGCCTCCCCCTCTGGGGCCTTTCGTCATGGTCGGCAGTTTCGTATACAACGCAGATAGTACTCGCCGCGATTCTCCTTCTGCTTCTGATCGGCGGGATCAATCAGAAGATCCTCAATATTTTCAATCGCATCCGCCTGTCTGACAGATGGATATCGATTATCATACTTGGCATAATGGTCATCCTGATGTGGCAGCTCAGGTCCGGGCATGATTACTGGGGTGAAAGGGTTGAGATCTCGGAGGCTGTCACAAATGGTATTTTCTTCGTACCCGGCGCGCCCCTGGCCTTGATGCTCAATCAATTGATATTCATCCTGGCCAATTCGATCCTGCTGCTGAGCGCTTCTTCAGCCACGACTCTTCTCAGTATTATCTCAGGTGGAGTATACATACTTCTTGCCGCTTTCCTCTCCCGCGCTCTCCACCGGGAAGGTAAATACCTCTCCGAAAACCGGACCCTTTCGCTTCTTGTCGTGGTTTCGGGAGGATATTTTACCCTCTTTTTCGGATCAGGGGGAAACACGCCTCTGGCGATGCTCTTTGTGATCCTTTTCGTCGTCTCCTCAATAACCCATATAAGGGGTAATACTCCACTCTGGTTGACTGCGTTCTTGTTTATTCTCTCGATCATGGCCAGTCTGTCCACACTCTTCCTTCTGCCCGGATTCGCATATCTCGCCGCTGTCGACTTCAGGGAAAAGGACCGAAGAAGAGGTATTATCCCCGCTATCACTGTCATTGTAATACTATACGCGGCGGCAGATCTGTCGCCTTTTTGGGGAGGCAGCTTCTCCGGACCATCGAGATCCCTTTTTGCCCTTTTCCGGGAGTTCACTCATTTTCTCGCTTCAGGCAATACCATCAAACTCTTTTCCGACTTGAGCAATGCCCTTCTTCTCGCCGGTCCAGTGTCGATCACAGCCCTTTTCTTCCTCCTCACATCCAAACGGAACAGGCACCACGCGGCTCAATCTTCCCTGTTCGAGGAAAGGTTTCTCGCCACGGCGTCCGTGAGCGCTTTTCTCTTTCTTATCTTGACCGCTCAAAAGATAGAGTCCGGTCTCCGATGGGATATTATCGCCGTCTCGGGTCCCGTGTTCGCGGCCTATTCGCTCTGGGCCCTGAATTCACGTCTTGCATTCCGTTCAAAATTCGGTTACGCGGCATTGCTCATTTTCGCTCTTGGTATCTTTCATTCGACCCCGATGATCGCCATCTCGCATTCGGATAATCTCGGAATCAAAAGAATCAGGGAACTTCCCCTACCACAAGGCGGACCGGAGAAGATCATCGGCAATAGATATTTCGAGAAAAGACAATTCGCCGAAGCTACAGAGTGGCTCCAGTTATCGGCAGGGAAAAACGGGGAAGACGCCTCTGTCTGGTCGACTCTCGCGACGATCAATACGATGGAAGACAGAAAGAGCGATGCTGTATCGAACATGATCAAGGCCGCGAGATTGAGACCTGATGACATGGAATATTCCGAGAAACTGGCTGAGGCATATATCGAGAACAACTGGATGGAAGAAGCTATAGCGGAATATATCAAGCTTAAAAATGCTGACTCGACAAGGGTCAGGTACTGGATCCGGCTTGGCTACGCTTATAATCACAGCAGCAGGTACGATGAGGCCATCAGGACTTATGAGACGGTCCTCGAGTTCGACCCGGAGAACGACCAGTACCTCAAGAACCTGACTTCAGCGCTGTTGAACAAGGGCGTAGAGCTTCAGAAGGAAAAAGAATATGAAGAAGCAAAGCGATACTACGAAAGAGCGCGGAGGACCTATCCTACGGACTGGATCGCTTCAAACAATCTCGCCATGATCGCGATGGAGAAAAAAGAATTCAAACAGGCCCATAAGATCCTCAGTGAAGCACTCAGGTCGAACGATTTTTCACCGACACTTCATTACAATATGGCACTTGTCGAGGAAGAAATGGGCAATTACTCCGTAGCGCTCGACCACCTTCGCCGCTGCGGCGAACTCAACAGGACTTCGCCGCCTCCCAACGATGATATCGAAAGGATATCGAAGAAACTCCGGGAGCAGGAGAAAAGTCCCCGATAAGATTACCGCGGTCTCTTAGCCCTTCTTCCCGTGTTCCGTGCGCTAATCCCAGCGGAACCCGCCAAGCAGTCCCTGGGCTATATTGGCAAGATGATCCCCGATCTTTTCCATATAATCGACGCAGTCGAGGAAAATCATCCCGGCGTAGACATCGCATGATCCGGCATTAAGCCGATCGACATGCTTCATCCTCAGTTCGATCTGCATCCGGTTGAGGAGGTCTTCCTTCTTCATCGCTCTCTTGGCGTGTTTCAGATCGTTCGTCTTTAATCCTTTATTGACATCTTCGATCATTTCCAGCGTGATACCGAACATCTCCTGCAGTTCTCCGACCGCATCAACAGACAGTTCGAGTTTCCGATCCATTTTTCTCATCCCCAGTTCGACGATATTCTCCGCCTGGTCGGCTATTCTCTCTATATCATTGACGGAATGAATAAAGACGGGGATCATCTCCGCTTCCTCTTTATCGAGAGGCTCCATCGAGATATCGATAAGATAACGGGTGATCTCGGCCTGCAGATTATCGACCGCCTCTTCCCTTCTCGAAACTTTTTTCGCCATTTCGATCCTGTTATTGACGAAAAGATCGAAGGAACTCTTGAACGCCGATTCGGCCAGCCCAAGCATCCTAACGACCTCAAGGCGACTCTGATTCAGGGCGATGACCGGCGTTTCGAGAAAATGTTTTTCAAGGAATTTCGGTTTGATGCTTACCACGTCCCCGGTCTCCCTGATCAATTTTTCTACCAGCTTCTGAAGCAATGATGTCGCCGGCAGGAATAATATAGCATTGAAAATATTGAAGGCCGAATGAGCCAGGGCTATATGGACCATGATATTCTTTGTATTAACGGCTCCCGGGACAAGCCACTCGATAAACCTTTCATACAGTCCCATGTAGACGAAGATCAGCATGTAAGCGGTCCCGAAGACGTTGAAGAGAGTATGCGCCCAGGCAACTCTCTTTGCTCCGGTCGAGCCATTTATGGTCGCTATCTGCGCCGTGATCGTCGTCCCTATATTGTCTCCGAGAATAATCGGTATCGCGGCTGGGAAATCGATAAGCCCCCTCAGCGCGAGAAGCTGCACAAGAGCGATCGTGGCGCTGCTGCTCTGCAGAAGCATCGTGATCGCGGTGCCGACCAGCACGCCAAGGATCGGGTACTCGCTGAAATTGACCATGATCCGCAACACATGTTCGCTGCTCTCAAGAGGTTCGAAAGCGTCTTTCATGAATCCGATGCCGACAAACAGCACACCGAATCCAAAGATCACTTCTCCCCACTGCTTGAGACTTGACCTGCGTTCCATCAACATTAAGAAGAAACCTATCCCGACTGCCGGAAGAGCGTAATGAGTGATCTTGAATACAGCGAGAAAACTGACCAGCCAGGCTGTGAATGTCGTGCCTATGTTGGCACCGAGGACTACGGGTATCGCCTGTTTTAAAGTAAGAAGTCCGGCATTTACGAAACCGACGACCATCACTGTCATCGCGCTGCTGCTTTGTATCAGGGCGGTGACTCCGGCACCGACAATCATGGCGATCAGCTTATTCTGCGTCAGATAGGAAAGGATATCCTTCAACCGGTCGCTCGAGACCCTTCTGAGCCCTTCCGACATGACCTTGATCCCGAACAGGAAGAAACCGAGCCCGCCGATGATCATAAATGCCATTTCAAAACCCAATTCATCCTCCATGGAAAAACATGACAGATACTAATAAAAGGATTACCACTATAATTAAATATCCCATGCCTTGCAAGGAAAAGAAGCTCGCGCAAGGCCCCGTGATTTCGCATCATAAAAAACGGGATCTCCCGCTCAATTATCTGTTGACTGCCTCTATTCTAAATCCTTATAATACAACGAACTTTACAGATAGAGGTCAAACTGTTGCCAAAAAAGAAGTTTTTCGCATATATCTTCCTCGCCGCGGCGCTGGCCCTGTCTGCCGCCCCCGCCGTCGCTGGAGAATCTACGCTGATAATAAATTTCCCCTCGATCTCGCCCGATGGTGACGGAACGCAGGATGAATTATCAGCGACTCTCATCGTCGCGACAGAGATCGATTCACTGATCCTTACTGTGGAGGACCTGTACGACACCGAAGTGTTCGACACTCTCTTTTTCCTCACCCCCTGCCCGGAAGGGGAATATACCGCTATCTGGTATGGCAGTGATTCCCTGGGCACTCCGCTCGGTGAGGGCGAATACCGGATGAAGCTTTATGAATCGACCGGATCGAGTCCCGATATCACCTTCCGGACGATAATCATAGACATGACGGCGCCAGTGATAACTATCGACAGGATCGAACCGGGATCTTTCTCCCCCGGCTATCCCGATACGTCGGCGAACGTATCAGTATATTATATTGTCACCGGATATGAATCGGGGTCCGATCTGACGATCACTATAACAGATCCTGATGAAGAGTCGGACTACTACCCGCTCGGCGCGGCAGAAGACGGTGAATACAGCTATACTTTTAAACCGGCTGGCTCATGGGTCGACGGAATATATACTATCGGACTGAAGATCACCGATGAAGCGGGAAACAGCTCAATTTCCTCAGGAGCGCTGAACATAGACACGAAGGGTCCGGTGATTAAGTTCCTGACCAGCCTGCCATCTGATACGACAGACGCGCCTCTCTCGATTACCGGTTATTGTCATGACCGAAGCGGGGTCCAGGATACGATCGATCTCTCCTGGGGACAATATGATGATGAAGGAAACTATTCGACTACTCCATATTTTCTGCCGGACGAGACGTGGATGCAGGCTGACACTCTTTACTGGAGATTCGATCTGCCTGACAGCATAACCGGAGTATCTTCCTATGACGAAGGCACTTACACCCTGAAAGTGGTCGCGACCGACAATTTTGACCAGCAGAAACAGGAAAGCAGAACATTCACTCTCGACAGGACAGCACCGCCCGCTCCCGTGATCAACAACCGGAGTGGACGGGTGATATTACCCGACCTGATGCTTGATATCACCTATGACGATGATGATACGGAATACCTTTCGATCTTCAAGGTCTTCGAAGGCGATACGACAGAAAACCATATTCACCATAAGATGCAGCATTCTGTCGTTCTTCTTCCAGGCACAAGCCATATATGGATCAGCGCTGAAGACAAGGCAGGAAATATCAGTGAGAACTCCAACACTGTGACTATAGACTACGACGTCACCTGTTCCGTGGAATTTCCTGAGGTATTCCGCTCTCCCGGCAACTTTGAGATCGTTACTACCGAGACGGCCCAGGAAGTCATGATAGAGATATATGATATTGCTGGAGAAGAGGTAAGGACTCTGTTCGAATGGGGACCATCGACAGCCTTCCAGATCGAGTGGAATCTTCGCAACAATGACGGAGACGATGTCAACAACGGCCCGTTCGTCGTAGTGCTGACAATTGAATATGGCACTAGAAAGACTGTGGAAAAGAATTTCATCGCGGTGGTCAGATAAATATGGTAATTACCGGCAGATCGATATTGACCTTCCTTTTTGTCAGCCTCCTGGCTTTATCGCCGGCGCGAATATCAGCCGGTGAAGGTTCAAAAGGCGGTTCGTTCCTCCCGCTGGGATGGGACGCGCGAGGGGAAGGCCTTGCCGGCGCCGCTTCTCTGCTCGTCAGGAATGATTGCTCGGCATACTGGAACCCGGCAAACCTCGTCTTCCTCGAAACTACGATGATGACTCTTGGCACGATGAAACCTGTTCCCGATCTGAATAACAGGTACAGCATCCTCTCTATAGGAACAGGCCTGCTCGACACAAGGGTCTCTCCCGATGGCATGGTATCGATGAGAAGGTTCGCCGCGGCCCTGAGCGTGACTCATCTCGGCCTTGATCTCTCTGAAGGATCGGGTTGGAATGAGAGCACCATAGGATTGGCAGGAGCTTTTTCCCCGAATCACTTCAACAGCTTCGGGATCGGCTGCAAGCTGCTTAAAGGCTGGACAGACCTTGATAATGCTGATTCCTGGGGTTTCGCGCTCGATATCGGATGGACAACGAGACTCCACAAGAATATATGGTTCGCCCTGGTTGGAAGGAATTTTAACGGTACTGTTCACTATCCGGAAAATGACTATGATATCGATTCATCGATCAACATTGCCATATCATGGGAAAATATTTTTGACAGGGTTTCGGTGGAATGCGACGCGGTGAGTAAAGAAGGAGAAATGAACCGGTTCCTTTTCGGATCGGAGATCATCATCGCTGAAAAACTTCTTCACATAACCTGCGGCGCCGACATGCGCCTTGTAAACGGATCAAGGACAATACCGCATGTCGGGTTGCTTTCCAACTACAGGGATATCCTGATCGCTCTGTCCTTCAGATTCGATCCTCTGGACGCGTTCGGAAGGCAGACGAGGATCTCGATCGGTTACGGTCTCTGATCTTCTTTATTAATCAATTTCATGCTATTGCCAGCAAGACGGGATCTTCCCGAGTAGACGTACCATGCCACGGTCGGCAAGACGAGCGTGAACCAGAAGACCATATTAAAAGCTACCGGAAGGGTCATGGAATTGGCCAATACGGCAGCATGCTGGATAAACAGGACTCTTCCTACCTGCGCGGCCTCGGGATCGTCACGACGATCGATCAGCTTCTTTATGACCTTGAAATTATAAATGATTATAACCGACAAGACCGCAAGGGCGATTGAACCCATTTCGGCGAATACCTGGAGAAGGGAATTGTGCACGACGTCGCTGAAAGGGACATAACGCGCGGCGGAAAAGAGAAAACTCCCTATTCCAAGACCAAAGAGAGGGTTTTTTACTCCAAGGATAAGAGAGATCCTTATTGTCTCCAACCGGGACAGGATCGAGAAATCCTCTGATATCCTGGAACCTACATCAAGTATCGAAGATATCCTGTCCCAGTACAAATATGGAGCGAGTATAGCTCCGGCCGCGATAAGGATCAACCCGGTGCTGATAACAGCCTTGTTTTTTCTCTCAATGATGAACAGAGCGAGAAACATGAAAACCAGGCCGATAAAACCACCTCTTGAGAAACTCAGAAAAAGGACAAATATCGACCCCCCGATCGCGGCCGTCGCGAGCGGTCTTATAAACCATGGTCTTCTGAATCTGGCGAAGACGAGAAAAAGTATCGGGATGATAAAGTTCAGGGTGAAGGCAAACATATTCGCCTCTCGCTCATACCCTTCGTACCGGAAAACACCTTCTTCCCACATAAGCGAGAGATCGGCGAACTTGTCGGGCGGAGGGAGGATAAAGGGAAGAAAATTGCTTATCGCGCTCGCGAATGCTATCACGCAGAGAATTGTGATAAATTCTCTTCTCGTCGATGAAAATTGAATGACGAAAAAAATATATATAAGATAGCGGATAAACAGACTTATCCTGTAAATGGAACTGTCTATATCCCTTGACAACGCCATCGATTGAAACGCCAGTATCAGGAAGGCCAAGGTCATCAGTAAAAACAACCTGTCATGAACAAGCACGTTGCGGCCTTTGATACAGGCGGTCAAAAAAGTGATAATCAACAGGATCGAGATCGACCTGGTCACGGGGAGATCTGAAAAGATATGAAGGTTGGAGAATAATAGAAATAAAAGCAGATAAAATGTCCACTCCGGTTTGTCGAACAGGACAAATATGACAGGTGAGATCAACAGCGCTGAAACAGCAAGCCTTATAAGCCCTGGAGGAAGAAATATCGCCGAGAGGGCGAGTAGAACCGTCACCGCAAGGAGAAGAAATATGATTTTTCTGCCCTTGAAGGAAGCGGTTTCAGGTCGAAAATCCATCAATCTTCAAGCCTCTTTTCCCGGCCGTCTCCGGCAGGCAGACCTCCATCACTGGAAAAATGACCGGTTCTTTTATTCTCTTCACCCTTCTCTTTAGACATCCCCTCTTTCCAGCCCCTGAAGAGTCCCGCCTTTATCTGTTCGTAAAGCAGGATGGAAAATAACGCCCAGAAAAAAGAGGCAAGGGTGAATACGATCACGATCTGCTTTCTCTTCGGCCACGATCTCACGCCTGGAATATATGGGGGATCGATTATTCTTATGACGCTGGCGTCGCTTGACTCGGAGACTCTGGCATCCTCGAGTTTCAACATTATGAATGCCAGAGCGAATTCCTGGATCATCCTGTCGCTGACAAGAGACATATATCCGGAAGCAATCTCGGGAAATTCTTTCAGGGGAGGGAAAAGCACACTTGCCTCCCCTCCTTCCATCATATTTTTGAGTTGCTCCTCTATTTTTTCAAGTTCGAGATCAAGCATCTTCATCTCGGGAAAATTGTCCTTCATCGAACGTTCAAGGATATTTCTTTCTATCTCAAGAAGATTTTCCCTGGCCGAGATTCCGGCCATGACCAGAAACGCCGCCCTTGCCTGTTGCTGGATCGCGAAAATGCCGTGCCTGTCTGAAAAGTCCTGAATCGATGAATCAATCACGGCTATTTTGCCGCGCCTTCTCGCGACCTCGTCTTCAAGGTATTTTCTCGTCGAACCGGCGCTCGCGACCGACATTGACACTAGGATGCTGTCGATGTATCCTATGTACGCGTCGACCATATCTCTCGCCATGACAGGGTTCTCCGATTCCACGCCGATCTCAAGTACGCCTTCATCCCTTACGATCACTATAGTCGCGCGCATCAGCTTTTCCCTGACCTCCTCTTCACTCCTGACGCCGTATACGGTCATTAGATCGAATTTTTCAGACATCAGGGTGCTCATCAGCCTGCTGCGGACTATATAGTCTATGATAAAATTTCTACGGACCCTGACAAAGGCCGAATAGGTTTCTCCAAGAGCGCCGAGGTTGGAAAAAAAACCTCCTCCCCCGGTCAGTTCATTCTCAACTCCTGCCGGCATAAAGGCCGCTGTCGATATATATTTAGGAGACAAAACGAGGCTAGCAGCCACAGAAATAACACATCCAGCCATTGTCACAAGAACAACTGTCTTTTTATACCGAAGGAGAATGGAAAGGAAAGTCAACATAGTATCCAACTGGATAAATATTAATCTTCGGGGAGAAATACCCCCGTTATCACGCCTGTACGCGCAAAATGTAACATCACCGTATTAAACCGGCAAGCGTAAATCGGATCTTTCCGGCGGGAACTGTCTTAAATCGGGAAATAATCCTTTTTCTCAATATGATTATTGAGTAGAATCTGGTTCCTGATATTATGATGCGAAAATCTCCTGGATAATTATTACAGGCAGACAGACCCGGAAGAGGAGATCCGGTATTGGTCGACAAATTCGATAATAATCTGCAGAACGCGCCCGATATACCGCCTGATTCTGCGGTATCACCGAATCTTCGCCTGACATTGATCATTCCCCTGATGATCCTCGTAATACTGAACGTGCTGATAATATATGCTGTTTTCACTCTCTCCGGCGGGAAAGAAATCGCCGATGACGCGAGGATACTGATCTACTTCTCCGAGCACCCTCTCGTACTTTGGGGTGACTACACTGCTTCCGGAATCAGTGATAACTGGGGTTCATTTCCACCTCTTCTTCCTCTCCTGTTCAGTATTTTAGTGTACCCATGGTTGAGGATCCTCCCCGATTTCTGGGGACTTAGAATCGGGATACTGTCATGGACAGTTATGACGATGTTCGTGATTTCCCTCGTAATGGACAGGATCGAAGGATTTAATCAAGCTCGCAGGCGCTCAGCCCTGGTCTTATTTTCCCTGCTGCCTTCAGTGTGGGGAGCTGTCGCCCTGATCCCCCAGGAAGAAATTTACGCATCACTTTTTGTTATAACACTTTACGTTTTTGCGAAAAAAGAGTGGTGGAAGGAGATCGTTTATATATTTATTCTAACTACCCTTGCCGGCAAATATTTTTTACTGATCCTGGCTATACCGATCGCGCTGGCATCGCCCCGCTCCCTGTATTATTTCCGGTTATGGACTCTCACCTGTATCACGGTCCTGGCTGCTCATATAGGATATCACAGGATATTTTTCGGCCTTACTCCGGTAATCGCCCATATGATAGATCCGGGATCTTCTCTCTCGCTATGGGCCCTTTTCTGGAACCTCGGGTTAAGGATTAGTGAGCCCGTGATAAAGATCGCTTCTCTTATCCTTGCGACCGCTTCCGTTTCCCTGTTCTGCTGGAGAGTCCACAATAGAATTCCGATGGTCTTTATGATTTCGGGCGCCCTTTACCTGACGCTCCTTACCATATCGATCACATTTCCCGCCTATGTACTCTGGGTGCTTCCTCTGATGCTTATATGCCTTTCGAGAATGGAAAAGGCCTTATATCGCGGATGGACAGTTTTTTTTATGGTAGTATGGGGTGCGGGTGAATGGGGTTCCAACCTGTTCAGGGGAGTAGCGCTGGCCCTCGGCACAAGCCGCGCTGAAGGCAAGACCAGGATTGCAGATCTTTTCCAACGCTGTTTAGGGGATGATTTTCCCTTTTCATTCTTCCATATTTTATGCCTTATACTTGTTATCACAAGCGCGATTGCTCTGATATTCCTCTTGTGCAGGGCGGGAATCGAGGTTCAGAACAGGAAAGAACCTGACGTGGCGACGACCGATTTCTCTTGAATCGATGAAATGAAATCCCCACCGTCAGTCCGTTGAAGCCAGGATCGATGACTGTCACTTCAAGCCCGTGGGCTGGTCATTGATCTCCATGATCAGTTCATTCATGATCCGCGAAAGTTTTTCATCGCCGGGGGCCAACTCGAGGCCTTTCTTTATCCATTCAATCGCTTCCGGTATATCGCCTTTTTCATATTCCAGTCTCGAAAGAAACTGGCAGGCAAGGAGACGATCTCTTTTAAAATCAAGCCGATACGCGTAAAGAAAAGCTTTTGCCGCTTCATCCCTGTCTCCGACCTGTTCGAGCAACGAACCATATTCTACGGCGAGAAGAGGAAAATCCGGATCGATATTGAATGCCGAAGAATAAAATCGGCGGGCTTGATCGAGTTTCCCCTGTTTTAACAGCGCTCGGGCATAGTTTATATTGGTCATGACCTGTTGCGGTGCCATATCGTACGCCCTTGCAAAAGCTTTCTCACCTTTGATATATTCACCTTCCTCCATGTAGTGATTCCCGAGAAAGGTATATGAGGCGCTCCTGTCTATAGCGACTGTCTTTACAGCTGCCATCGGCACAGACAGCGAAGATCCGACAACCGCGACAGCCGTCGCCCGCTTCCATCTACCCCCTCTCACCCAGTCGGCGAAACTTGTCACGCCGAATGCGGCCATGACGATCAGGACGGGTACTGAAGGTATCCTGTAGCGTGTATTGATATAGAAGAACATTATCGACGCGAGGGCCGCCAGGAGGAATATCGACGGAATACTCCTGTTTCTCCCCCCGATAAAAAGAAAACAGAATCCGGCGAAAGCAAAGACCGATATGATCGAATACGGCAGGATCAGAAGCCTGAGGATCCAGCATTCCTCCCTGTACGCCGATATCTCGACGATATCGGAGACTTCGGCCCCATTCCAGAAAAGGACGAATTTCCTCGCCAGAAGCCTTGCGAATCCCACCGGATCTGTCAGTATCCATTCTTTCGAACGTCCAAACCAGTAATCGGACACTTCAGCCATCGAGAGACCGCGATTTGATTCTCTTTCGGCTATCCGCCCGGCATCTTCTATCAATCCTCGCATGTCCGATCTCATCCCGTCAGGAGGATCGTAGATCCCGGTCGCTTCCGGCCTGTTTCCTATATAAAAGTTTATTCCTCCATGAGTCGTCACCGGCACGAACTTACCGGTCTGTGCCGCGTTATATACAGCGGAAGGAAGGATCATGATGATTATGCCTGCTACGCAGAGCAGACTGGTTCGAAGGCTCCTCTTTCTTTCAGTACCACTGATCAGAAACCGGAGAGGAAGCATAAGAATAAGTGGGAAAAAGAGGTTCGGCCTGCCAAGAGCTCCGGCGCCGAGAAGGATACCGAATAAGGATGCAGCTGCCTCGACCGGCAACGGCCTGGAGAACAGGACGATCTTTGACCCGTCGCGAAGACTGGAATCGACCAGAAGGGCAACGGCAAAAGACGCTGCCGCGATAAATGTCACGAAAACAGTCGCCAGCAGCGCTCCTTCATACAGAAGAAACTGCGGATAAAGAAGCCCTGCCGCCGCCGCTATCAACCCGGTGGTGTATCCATCCGATCTGACGTTGCCGCTTCTTCGGCCGAGGAAACGCCCTGAAAAAAATATGAGGCCTATGGTAGCCAGTCCGGTGACCGCCTGTATGATCCTCGGCCAGAGCAGGCTCCTTCCGAAGATACCGGTTATGGCGCTTAGAATAAAAGGATAGAGAGGATTGAATGATATCGCTGTTCCTTTCAATCCGCCCCCCGAGTTTATGCGGGCTGCCAGATCGAAATAAAAGTCCATGTCAAGAGGAAGGATTCGGCCTATATCCGACCTGCCAAGCTGGATGATATAGACAATTCTTAATATGACCCCTGCCGTGAGGATCGTAAGAAGAAAAGATCGTCTTCGCATGCCCATATATTGCTTCTCCCTGCGCTGAATCCACCTGATCTGATAAATTACAGGCCAATCGTTCCCTGTTCAAGTTTTTTAAGAGCCGGTCTTATCCGTACGCCCGGTTTCAGGCCTGCCGGTAGTCGCGGCAAATCATCATGCCATGATTATTATGACATATAATTCCCTTGAATCGGCGCTTCAATTTCAGTTAGACTCATTTTTCGGGGCCTTAACAGACAATCTAAAAGTGAACCGGTGCCATCTTTTCTTTGCGTGATAAAAAAATGAAAGAATCAGGTTTTACAATCAGGGATATCGACAACCTTCTTGAAAATCTCTACCAGAGGCTTAGAGGGAAAAAAGAAGGGTTGTCGCTTGTCGAACCTGCCGCCATCCTTCTTTCCTGGCTGAAGGAGTCGGACAGGCAGGCTTACGATTTATATATATCAAGGTTTATCCCCGTATTGATCGACGCGTTGGTCGCTGAATCGTTCGTCTCGTTTGGATATGATGGATTGACTTCACTTTTGAAGATCACTTCTGATATCCCGCTGCTTGCCGGCGAATACATGCCCGACACGGTCGATCGGAACATCAGAAAGATCAGAGAGAAGATCGCGAGGATAGACAATACTGTTGATGGAAAAGGCGACGAGACCAATCAGGCAGGATCCGGCGGAACAAAAGGTGATGCCAGATCAGGTTTTTTCCATGAGAATCTTTTTGATTCCGCGGGCATTCCATTCGTTTCGCTTTATTCCACGGGATCCGTGCCGCTGACTACGGGGCGGGTCATCGAGCTGAGCATAAGCCTCAAGATCACCGGTGAGTGGAGTATCAGAAAAAAATATAAACCTGCCGTGACGTTTGATCATATATCCGCCGAGCCAAACAGCATCTTCGAGAAACAGGTCTTCACGGCAATAAACGCCGCCGAAAAATTTGTTTCTTCTTCATTGAAAATGCGGGGTATATTCAGGATTCCCCGACAATATACTGTCTCCTTCCCTGAGATCGCTTCCCTCCCCGATCCCATAAGCGTTATGGTTACCGGCGGCTCGGCAGGACTCGCTATCACTGCTATCCTGATATCGCTTCTGGGCAAGCTCGAACTGGTCAGATCAAGTTGCCAGATTCGCCCACGCACGGCTTTCACCGGGACAATCGACGATTCCGGAAATATAGTGCCGGTGGAAGAAGGTTTTTTAAAGGAAAAGGTCCGCTCGGTATTTTTCTCGACCTGCGAGAGGTTCGTCGTCCCCGGAGAGAATATGACGACTGCCTGCGAATGCCGTAAGACTTTTATCAATGACCATCCGGAGAGAAGACTCGAGATCATCCCCGTTTCCGATATCTCCCGGCTGTGCGGGGAACGTCGCGTGATGGAAGAACGTACTACCTCAAGGTTGAGGTCGATTCTGCAATACGCTTTTCACCTGCGCAAGCACATCATCACCGGAACATCGGTGACAGTAGCTGCCCTGATATATCTTTTTTCAATACAACCTTATCTCGACGATACGATCTCAAACGTCGAATTCGCCGACAGCACTCTTATCATGAAAAACAATATGGGTAAACCGATCGCAGACTATAACGTGGGTTTTACTCAGCACGGAAAAAACGATACTGGATACGAAAGATACTTTATCGACGATTACGATAATGACGGGAAGATCGAAGTAGTCTGCCTTCTGGCTGAATCCCGCAAGTGCCGTTTAAAAGCCGGCCAACACAACAGGATACATATCATGATCTTTGATGACATAGGATCGATGGTCCAGAAATATATTATTGACGATGAAAAGATCCTCGGGGCAGAGATCGGGACAAACGGTACGGAATTTCCGCTATTAGTGAGGAATTGTCATATTCTCAACGATGATTCCGGGCAGGCTCTTTTTTATATTGTCGCAAACCACACTGCCTACTGCCCCGGTGTCCTGATAAGATATTCAATAAGGGATAATACCGCCGGCCTCTTCTTTCACAAGGGGATGTTAAGAGATATACGGGTCGGCGACTATGACAACGATGGTCAGACTGAGATCATGCTGTCCGGTTATAACATTGACCTTGAAGCGGCTGTAATGATAGGTCTTGATCCCGGATATATGAACGGATCATCCCCTAAAGGATACTGTTATACCGCGCCAGGTTATACTGATGACATTGCCAAGTATATCGTCATGCTCCCTGACTATGATAAATATGTAAAATTCAGAAATGAGATGGGAATGAACGTCACTTTTCATGAGACGACTAAAGATCTGTCTGTTCTCGTAAAGAGCAGAAGAGACGACGTCCGGTTCTTTTTCGACAGCGACCTGTCCTGCTACAGAGCTCAGGTAGTCGATTGCAAGCAGTTAACGGCCAATTCGACCGTCACAAGGGATGATGTCCGCACTGTTTATTATAAAGGCAGAGAAGAGGACGAGAAATGGCTTGCACGGAACGTGAAATACTGGGATGGCACGAGATGGGTCGACACCCCCGTCATCAGCAGTTCATATCTCAAATCGATTGCTGCCAATAATACAGCCCCGGGGCAGCCCCGATGAATGATCGACTCCTTGAAGACAGCATCGAACTGGAAGTCCTCTTTAAAGCGGCGCAAAAGGTAGATTCTCTTTTTACCGGGCTGCCGGGGCACGGCGACCCCGCTGTTGAGACCGGAAAAGCAGAATCCTCCGCGAGAGAGCAGTTCCGGATTATTCACAGGCATCTTTACGCCATGGCCGTCGCGGAACTCAGATCCAGATCTCACTCTAAAGACTGGTTTCTTCTCGAATCAGTATCGTATGAATCCGAGGATATCGCGAGCGAAGCGGCCGAGATCCCTTTTTGCTCACGGGGTAACGATGGATTTCTCGACCTGGTCAACCTGATAAGACGGTTCTTCCGGAAAACGAAAAGGTCGGATAAAAACGATTTTTTCCTGTATCTCAAAGGTATAACGGGAAAAAACGTCAGTAGCGTGATAAGGGATATATACAGATCGGAAAAGAGCCTTCTCCATTACATTTACACCGCGGCTACAAGACACATAAGGAATGATCCAAGATATTCAAGGGAAGGGGACCGGATATCGGATCTGGCTTCAAACGATACGGGTCAGAGTCTCCACCAGGCTTCAGTAGAAGATATCGTCTCTCTATGTCCGGTCGACCTGCCCCGGTCGGTGACACCTGGCAGGATGACCGATATTATTTTTGATGCCCTGGCCCTGGATGAAAGATTTTCACCGGTTCTTGAACTCTCTGTTCTACGGATGGCGATATTTCAGCTGATAAGCTCGAAATTCACTCCTTCAATCAGGAATATCTACAATAGCGATCCCATGCAGGAATACATGCAGAAACAGATGCTGCACCT
Organism: Candidatus Krumholzibacteriota bacterium; assembly: GCA_016932415.1. Lineage (NCBI taxonomy): Bacteria > Candidatus Krumholzibacteriota > Candidatus Krumholzibacteriota bacterium. The sequence goes on along the minus strand of JAFGCX010000009.1, from coordinate 35,758 downwards.
TGCCGCCGAGGCTGTCAGCGAAGCGGCGGAGCAATATCACTGGAGAGATGATGGATCGTCCCGTTACAGGGACCTTTTTATAAAAGTAGCGGCAGATCATATGGAAGAGACTATTATGCACGCGGAAAGATCTCCCTCGCACGAGATCTTCGCGCGGTACGCGGAGCATTGTACACGCGAAATTTACAGAAAAGTGTATATGGGCAGTTTTCAGAACTTCTGGAATGTGGCCTGGAATAATCTTTTAAATAAAATTCGTGCAGATGTTTGATTTGTCACCAGTAAGGAGTAACTGGATGCGAGATAACGCGGCACTGGTCAAGTGCCTTCCTAGGGGAAATCCTGGGATGCTCGCCGTCAGAGTACTGGAGGGGTTTTCAGCGGCGGATATTTTTATCAGGGGAACTGCTGCCTGTCAGCCGGTTCCCCTGTTTCGGCGCATGATACCTGCGATCACATCGGGAGGTACGCGTTGTGAACAGGGATAAGCGGGCGGAATTGATCGAGTTCTATCGCTATTATGAAAAAGCTCTTGGAAGCAGGAATATCGATGATAGATTCGATGCTCTTATGAATAAGATACCACCACCCCCTGCCAGCCATCCGGATTCCGATCACGAGGAGATCGAGCTTCTCTACCAGCCATATACTGAACCATTTGCCGGAGATCATCCCTGGGCGGCGGCGAAAGAGCCATATAAGGAAGAAGCGATCAGGTTCTGTTCAAGGGATGGCCGGTTTCTGCTGAGAGAATTTCAGGACAGCATATCGAAACACAGGACTTTTCATCTGGTGGGGGAAAGCCGACACGGAACCGGTGAAGTCGAGATTATAATAGATGGAACCAGCCTGTTCCCTGACAAGTCCGGCATGCTGGAAATCGATCCGAATGGACCCGGGATTAAAAAGGATTCAAAGATCCTTATAAAGCGTCATCTTCCCAGCTGATCATCTGCTGATGATGATACAGACCCGTAAGGGGCATATCTGTCGCCGGATATGCCTCTTTTCGTTTCCCCGGCGATTATCATCCCCCGATCCGGCCGGCAACGATCTGGCCTGGTCGACTTGCCTGTCAGGGTCATTTGTAGTATTATTAGTATAAGAGATTGTTGATTGAACAGGTTACATTAATGAAAACTCTTTGCGCGAAACTCGCTCTTATTCTCACCCTTGTCTCATCCCATACGGCCGGGGAACCTTTCGATACTATCCATCACGATCTGATCTCAAAAATCGACGCGGCCAGATCAGGCCGGCTTTCCACTGGAATACTGAGAATGCCTGATCCTACACCATCTCAGACCGCCTATGATGTAAAACACTATGACATCTCAATTGCGATAAACCCGGCGACTCACCAGGTCGAAGGCAGGGTAATAATCACCCTTGAAAGCATGTACGGGAACCTCTACGAGATCGATATCGACGCTGACGCTATCCTAAATATCCTGTCAGTATCGATTCCCGCTAAACCTTCCGCCGTTTGGGGAAGGGTGGCCGACATGATAACTGTGACTATCCCTTCCGGCCTTTCCGCCGGAGAGGAGATCCGGATCGAAATACTATATGACGGGTTTCCCGAGGGAGCAGTCGACCCGGGACTTTTCTTCAGAGTATTCGATGGAGCTCCGGTGATCTACACGTTGAGCGAGCCCTGGGGAGCCAGAACGTGGTATCCCTGCAAGGACTACCCGGATGATAAGGCGTTGTTCGATATATCGATAGCTGTTGAACCGGGACTGTTCGCCGCTTCAAATGGTCAGTATATCGGTGAAAGCGACACTACGCACTGGGGAGCGCCTTACAGGAAGTACAAATGGCGCGAGAATCATCCCATGGCCAATTACCTCTTTTCAATGGCGATATCAGATTACGTGAGACTGGACGATTACTTCGTGCATTCACCTGGCGAGACTATGCTGGTGACCAACTATGTCTATCCGGCAAGGGTAAATCAGTCTCTCGTCGACCTGGATATTCAGGTACCGGCTCTTGATTTCTTTTCTTCCGTATTTGGCCTCTACCCCTTTATCGATGAAAAATACGGAATAGCGATGTGTTCCATAGGGGGAGGCATGGAACACCAGACATTGACAAGTTATGGAGGTTCCCTGGTGACCGGAGATCATCGTTATGACTGGATCCTGGTCCACGAAATGGCTCACCAGTGGTTTGGGGACCTCGTCACATGCGGGGACTGGACTCACATATGGTTGAATGAAGGATGGGCCAGTTACAGCGAAGCCCTCTGGTTCGAACATCTTGAAGGCGCAGCGACTCTGCGCTCCTACATGGAATCAAAGGACATCCCTCAATACTGGGCGGGGCCTGTCCTCAGATCTCCAGATGAAGATGATCCGTGGTATTACTTCAACAACGTCGTTTACAGCAAGGCTGCCTGGGTCCTGCACATGCTGAGGCATATTATGGGAGACGGAAATTTTTTCGCCGCGACTCGCGCTTATCTGGAAGATCCACGGTTCAGGTTCTCATATGCCGAGACTGACGATTTTATCGAGATATTCGAGGGGTTTTACGGTTCAGATCTTGATTGGTTTTTCACCCCCTGGCTCACCAGGGAAGACAGGCCTGACTACACGCTGCTCTGGGACAGTTACCCGGAAGATGGGTCGACGCGTTTATCCGTAGCGGTAATCCAGAATCAACCAGGGCCGTATACTATGCCGGTAGACCTGAGAATATCAACCGGCGCCGGTACTGTTGACACCTTTCTCTGGGTCGATGAAGCCGAAGAATCTTTCCAGCTTGTGGTGGATGATCCTGTCGTCGACGTGCAGCTTGATCCGGACCACTGGGTCTTGCGCGAGCTTACGACATCGACGGTAGGAGATGAGGATCTCCCGCCTCTCACTCTCCTTTCACAGAATTACCCCAACCCGTTCAATCCCGTAACGAATATCAGTTTTACTCTAAGAAGGCCTTCCAACATCTCTCTGAAAATATTCGACCTGTCAGGCGCCCATATAGTCACTCTAGCAAGGGGATATTTCCAGGCTGGCACCTTTACCAGAAGATGGAACGGAATGAACGACCACGGCGAAAAAGTCTCCTCTGGACTCTATTTTTACAGATTATCCACCGACGGCATTGACATGACCCGAAAGATGGTCCTTCTAAGGTGATACGGGTCGAACCGCTTGATATCGTCCGGCGCTCACCACATCCGCGCGGCTGCTCCCCGGCAAGACTATAAAAAAAGAAGAGGTAGCGTGTCAGCGACAAGGAATCCAGCTATCGTCGGGATGGCCCGGTCGTCACGGATGAAAAGGAGCCGTTCCCTGATCAATTCGTCCACGGTCCTCATTCCTCCTGCAAAACCGCTCAGGAGGGAAAGTGGTACTCCATGCGCAGTCCTTAATCCCAGATACAGGTCCTCGATCGAGATCTGTTCCGGCGATAGTTCTTCTTCTCCACTTACGCAGCTGATTCCTTTATCCGCCAGATCGCAATATTTTTCAACTGACGCGATATTCCACCATCTTCGATCAGCTCTTAATGAATGCGCTGAGGGCCCAAGTCCGAGATAATCGGTTCGATTCCAGTACCTGCTGTTATGCCTGGAAATAAACCTTTCTTCTCTCGCAAAATTGGAGACCTCATAATGAAGGTACCCGTTTGCCGTAAGAATCTCGTCGGCGAGCAGAAAAAGTGAACGCTGCAATTCATCGGATATCTCGCTGATCTTCCCTTCGGCCAGAAGCCTTCCCATATCAGTCGATTCTGATATTGTCATCTGGTAACAGGAGATATGCTCCGGTAAAAACCTGACTGCCTCTTCAAGCGTCCTTCTCCAGGATTCTTCCGAATGGTTGTGAAATCCAAAAATCAGATCCAATCCAAGATCACCGACACCCGCCTCACGAACAGTTACTATCGCTCTCCGCGCCGCCTCGGAATCATGCCTTCGCTGAAGAAAGACCAGTTCGCCTTCATCGAACGACTGAACGCCCATACTTACTCTTCCTACGCCGGATCTGCGGTACGATTCGATTTTTTCCCTGGAGATATCGTCGGGATTCACCTCTATCGTGATCTCCCTGTCAGGCTGGAATGAGAATATATCCGAGACCTCTTCCAGCAAAGCAGAGATATTGGAAGCGTCAGGAAAAGACGGAGTGCCCCCGCCCAGGTAGATGGTGCCGAACTCACTGAACTGTCTGCTGTATAAACGCGCTTCCTTCGTCAGGACATTGAAAAAATCTTCCTGCAGTTCTTCATTTTCGATTGAATAGAAATCGCAATAACCACATCGCCTGCCGCAGAATGGAATGTGAATATATAAACCCGGAGATCTTTCAATCATCGCTTGCCCTGAGCACCGCCACGAAGGCCTCCTGCGGAATCATGATCTTTCCGATCGCCTTCATCCTCTTCTTACCTTTCGCCTGCTTCTCAAGGAGTTTTCTCTTTCTTGTGATATCCCCCCCGTAACATTTGGCGGTGACATCTTTCCTCATCGCTGAAATAGTCGAGCGGGCTATGACCTTGCCTCCTATGGCTCCCTGAATGGCGATCTTGAACATATGGCGAGGGATCTCCTCCCTGAGCCGGTCGCAGATCTGCATCGCCCGGGACCTGGCCCGTTCACGGTGCACGATGGCTGAAAGAGCGTCCACCTTCTCGCCATTTACCAGAATATCTATTTTTACCAGATCGTCTTTTCGATAATCGAGCAGATCGTAATCGAACGATCCATACCCCTGGGTGATCGTTTTCAGCTTGTCGTAGAAATCATGGATCACTTCAGCAAGGGGCATATCAAAAAATATCTCGATCCTGCCCGGCAGCGGGTAGTGAAAATGAGAGTTGACTCCCCTGCGGGCCAGGCAGAGCTTCATCACCGAGCCCATGTATTTTTCCGGGATCATTATAGTGGCCTTGATAAAGGGCTCCATCGCCGTCTCTATCAGCGCCGGATCGGGATAATATTCGGGATTATCTACTGTCATCTCTTCACCGTTTGTAAGTATGAATCTATATTCCACGCTCGGCGAAGTCATTATTATCGACTGGTTGAATTCCCTCTCAAGCCTTTCCTGGAAGACCTCGAGATGAAGCAATCCCAGAAATCCGCATCTGAATCCCTGGCCCAACGCCGCGGATGAGTCTTTTTGATAAGTGAGCGAAGCGTCATTGAGTTTATACTTCTCAAGAGCGTCAGTCAGGGCCGCGTTATCATCCGAGTCGATAGGATAGATGGAAGAGAATACGACAGGTTTGACCTCCTTGAACCCAGGGAGAGGATCGACAGGCGGGCCATCGTCAAGAATGATAGTATCCCCGATGCGCGTATCACTCACCGTCTTTATTCCCGCTATTATATATCCGACCTCCCCGGCCTGCAGCTTTCCCCTTTTTTCCCTTACGAGCTTGAATACCCCCACCTCCTCGACCTTGTGAGTGGTCCCGAGAGACATCAGGCGTATAGTATCCCCTGTCTTTATGATTCCATCGACGATCCTGCAACTTATGATTGCTCCACGGAACGGGTCGTACTGAGCATCGAATATAAGCGCGCGCAAAGGTCTGTTCGCGTCTCCTGACGGCGCGGGTATTTTTTCAGTTATCGCCTCAAAAATATCCTGTATACCCTTCCCTTCCCTGGCGCTGCAGAGGATAGCATCATCTCCATTGATCCCAAGTTCCACATCGATCATCTCTCTCGTCCGTTCGATATCAGCCGATGGAAGATCTATCTTGTTTATGACCGGGATTATCTCAAGGTTATGCTCAAGGGCCAGATACAGATTAGCCTGGGTCTGCGCCTCGACTCCCTGGCTGGCATCGACCAGGAGAAGGACCCCTTCGCAGGACGCTAGTGCCCTCGAGACTTCGTAGGAAAAATCGACATGCCCGGGAGTATCGATCAGGTTCAAAATATATTCTTTTCCCGATCTTGCCGTGTACGGAATGCATACTGTCTGGCTTTTTATCGTGATCCCCCGCTCACGTTCAATATCCATATTATCAAGAAGCTGATTTCTGAAATTGCGGTCCTCGACCATGCCGGCATACTGGATCATTCTGTCTGCCAGAGTGGACTTTCCATGATCGATATGGGCCGTTATACTGAAATTCCTTATTTGTTTCATATCCGTTCCTGACCTGGTTGTTTTGCATATTCAGCCATCTTGCAATTTAGCTGTTTCAAGCTGTCATGTAAATGGGATATATCGGCAGACCCGGTATAATATAAAGAATGCGGCCCTGGATATCCCGATCCGTTGAGCCGCATTCAAGCAATCATACGCTTTCACACCGGCCGGACCGGTGAAGCAGCGATCATTCCCCCCTCACGATCGAAGCGATATCTTCCTCGGCATCTCCGGTCGGTTTTATATCGAAATTATCGACCAGGACCTTCACGACATTTGGCGAGAGAAAGGCCGGCAATGTAGGTCCGAGACGGATCCCCTTGACGCCGAGCGAGAGCAGGGCCAGCAGGACCGCGACAGCTTTCTGCTCATACCAGGCGATATCGAAAGAGATCGGCAGATCGTTGATATCGTCAAGCCCGAAGACCTCCTTGAGTTTCAGGGCGATGACCGCGAGAGAATAACTGTCGTTACACTGGCCGGCGTCGAGCACCCTGGGAATTCCCCCTATATCTCCCAGGTCGAGCTTATTATACCTGTATTTGGCGCATCCGGCGGTAAGTATGACCGTATCATCGGGTAGTCCTGCGGCGACTTCGCTGAAATAATTTCTCCCTTTCTGCCGTCCATCGCATCCGGCCATCACCACAAACCTGCTGATAGCGCCGCTCTTGACCGCATCGACAACCTTGTCGGCAAGAGCCATTACCTGATTGTGCGCGAATCCGCCGGTAATTTTTCCGTTCTCCAGTTCGACGGGCGGTTTTGATCTCTTGGCAAGTTCTATGATCTCCGAGAAATCTTTCGGATTCCCGTCTTTCCGGTCAGGGATATGCCTGATCCCCGGATACCCGGCCATTCCGGTGGTAAATATTCTTTCGCGGTAGGAATCCTGAACTGGAGTAATACAGTTCGTCGTCATCAGTATCGGGCCGTTGAATGATTCGAATTCGGTGTTCTGCTTCCACCACGCGTTTCCGTAATTTCCCGCCAGATGGCCGTACTTTTTGAACGCTGGATAGTAATTGGCGGGAAGCATCTCGCTGTGCGTGTAAATATCGACTCCGGAACCTTCAGTCTGTTTCAGCAGTTCATCGAGATCTTTCAGATCATGGCCTGAGATGAGGATGCCAGGATTAGTCCTCACTCCCGTATCAACGACCGTTATCTCGGGGTTGCCATACGTCGTACTGTTGGCCTTGTCAAGAAGAGCCATCGTTTCAACGGCCATACTACCGGATTTCATGACCATGGCAACCATATCATCGAGAGAAAGTTCCATGGTCGTCGACGCGAGAGCTTCCATGATGAAGGCATATATCTTCTCATCCTCATGACCGAGGACCTCGGCATGATGAGCATACGCCGATATCCCTTTCAGACCATAGACAAGCAATTCCCGCAACGAGCGCTGATCCTCATCGCCGGTGAGGGGGACACCGGTCTCGATCGCCTTGTCCTCCATCCCTTTGCCAGGACCGGGCTTCCATGTCGCCGCGTCGTGCAGGTCATCCCCGGCATCGGAACCATACCTGGAAGCAAGATCATCCCTTATCTCCAACCCTTTCTTTATCAGGCTTTTGAATATCTCATCGTCAAAATTGGCGTTGGTTATCGTCGCGAAAAGTGAGCTCGTGATGAACCTTCCCGCTTTCGTCAGTGAATCCCCTTTTTCCGCCGCTTTGACCCCGTATATGGAAATACCTTTGAGCGTGTAGATCAGAAGATCCTGGTAATGGGATGTCTGTTCGCTCTTGCCACAGACCCCCCTGACCGTGCATCCGCTGTTTTTAGCCGTCTCCTGGCACTGAAAACAGAACATTCCCATGAGCTTCTCCTTTCGACCGTCCATCGCTTTGCCGGACCGGCATGATCCGTTCACTCGCTCAAGATACCAGGTCCGGTGATTTCCGCCTTGACCTGGGTCAATAGTACGTTTTTTTTCAAATTACGGTGATTATGTCATGCTATCGGAATATGACGGTCCTGCCAACTTAAAATTGACATTTTCCAGCAAACAGCCTATACAATGAGGAATGAAAGAGATCCTGTCAAAATCAGAGATCTTCAGCGGCCTGCCTCAGGATATGCTCGCCCGGATCGTATCTGATGGAAATTTCAGAAGTGTCATCAAGGGTGGCCTGGTATTCTGTGAGGGAGATATCGGAAAAGATTTCTTTATTCTTGTCGACGGCAGGATACGGCTCCTCAAATCGACTGAGGAGGGCCGCGAAATAACGGTAAAGATCATTTCACCTCCCGAATCGTTCGCCGAGACTATCCTGTTTGCCAACGAATACTACCCGGTCACTGCCTTGGCTATAGAAAATTCGCGATTATTTTCCTTATCCAGAAGAGTCTTTACAGGTTATCTCGATAAAAAAGAATTCAGAGACAGATTTCTGACTCTTCTGATGAAGAGACTCGAATACCTCGCCGACAGGATACTCTTTCTCACGTCATTCGACGTCGAGGAAAGATTTTTCAGATTCCTCAGCGAAAATTACGGCAGACACGAAAAATACAATATCGACATTTCGAAGAAAGAGATGGCAGGAGCGGTCGGGACGATACCGGAGACTTTTTCCAGGCTGCTCAATCGACTTAAAACCGCTGATATTATTGAATGGGATAAGAACGAGCTGACACTTGCCGTTGGATTCTGGGAGCGGTCGAATATCCGGTGACGAGCCGGCATTCACTCCCACTGACCCGTATTGAAACTCCTTGCCCCTCTTTATCGTACTATTTAACGACAATCGACCGATCAGGGAGAAGGTGAACGCTGATTGTCAGCTGACGCCATTGGGGATCATCTATTGTTTTAACTTGTAACTGGATCGTGCTTCTGCGAGACTCTACCAATAAACGGGAGGCTTGATTGTCCAATAGCATAGACTGGAAACTGCACAGATCGGATTTTCCCGCAGCCAGGCATTACACATATCTAAACGCAGCTGCTGTAAGTCCAATGTCTCTGCGGGTAAGAAACGCGATAGGAGAAGTGAGCGATCTTTTCGTCAGTAAGGGAATGCTCTGCGAGGAGGAAGTCTTCGCGAAAGTCTCCGGGATCCGTAGCTCCGCGGCTGCTCTCATCGGCGCTACCGCGGAAGAAATAGCCTTCTCGCGAAATACCACTCACGCGGTCCTTCTCGCGGCAAACGCGATCCGATTCAGCGAAGGCGATAACATAGTGATGCCCGCGATAGAGTTCCCGGCCAACGTATATCCATGGATAGGACTCACTGAAAAAGGCGTCGAAATAAGGATGGTAGAGCCTGAAAACGGAAAAGTCACCGCCGAGATGCTGGCCGATATCTGTGACGGCAGAACCAGAGCAGTCACTGTGAGCTATGTCCAGTTCTCGACCGGCCAGCGAATCGACTGTCAACAGCTTGGCAAGTACTGCCGTGAAAGAGGGATTCTTCTGCATATCGACGCTATTCAGGCTCTTGGAGCATTAAAGATCGACGTAGAGAAGGAAATGATCGACCTCCTCTCGTGCGGCGGTCATAAATGGATGCTGGCGACACCTGGAATAGGATTGTTTTATTGCAGGAAAGACCTGATCAAAAAACTGGCCGTGCCGAACCCCGGCTGGACCGGAGTGGTCAATCCGCGCGATTTTCTCGATTATAATTTCGAATATCGCGATGACGCTTCCCGGTATGAGGAAGGTTCGCATAATCTGCAGGGGATCTACGCGCTCGGCGCGTCAATAGGGAGATTTCTTGAGATCGGGACAGATAAGATCGAAGAACGGATCATGCATCTTACGTCGTTGATTGCCGAAGGGCTCGAGTCGAGAGGGTATTCCATCTCCAGCCCGTTTAACGATGATGAGCGATCCGGGATTATCTGTTTTTTCGATCCGGAGAAAGATTCAGGAGAGATCTACCGCCAGCTGACTGAAACAAACGTCATATGCAGCCTTCGCGAAAAAACGATAAGACTCAGTCCCCATCTGTACAATGACCAGAAGGATATAGAAAAGTTTTTTTCAGCGCTGGAGGTGACGAAATGAAAAAACGTGAAAAGAGACAGTCCGTGGTCCCCGGCCTCATACTGATCTGCGTGGGGATCATCGCTGTCCTGAGCAACTTCGAATTACTTGATCTTGACTGGGACGTCCTGTGGACATATTTCATACTGGTTCTGGGTATTATATTCTGGCTGGGATATATCTTCGACAGGAGCAAGGAAGGACTTATCATGCCTGGAACGGTCCTTTTGACGTACGGAGTCATATTCAACCTTGCGGCCAGATTCAGATGGGCTGATATGTCGGATCTATGGCCTTTCTTTATACTTGGTCCGGCATTCGGTTTCTACGCGATGTTTCTCTTTGGAAAGCGAGACCGTGGTCTTCTCGTTCCAGCAATAATCCTGACAGTTGTCGGCGGTGTATTCCTGCTGCAGAGTTATACGATCATCAAGTATCTCTGGCCACCGGCACTGATCGTGATCGGAGTACTTATTCTTATGAGAAAAAGGGGCGGGGAAGAAAACGGCATCGATTATTGAAACGGGCTTTTTTGGAGGATTGAAATGACCTTTTTATCAAAAAACAGGGGTATAGGCCTGATACTTATAATCGTCGGGTTTCTGTTCATAATCAACAATTTCGGATTCTTCGATTTCGGGGAGTCGCTATGGAAGCTTTCCCCCCTTCTTCTTGTGTGGTGGGGATTTCATATCCTGAGGAAAAGAGGCAGAGCCACGCATGGTGACAGTGATTTCCAGGTCTTTGGCGATACCGTGGCGACAACATCGAGCCAATACGTCAGGAATTCCAGCGCATTCGGGGACATCCGTCTGAAGATAGAGAATGAAAGATTCTCCGGAGGGACGCTGAGCAATATTTTCGGCAAGATCTCGATTGATTTGACAAGCGTCGACCATATAGAAAATTATGGCCAGCTCGATATCCACTCAGTATTCGGAGACCTCATCATAAGGTTACCTGAGAAGATCGCGTTCGAGATAAAGGGAAGCAACATATTCGGATCGACTGTCACACCGGATGGAAAACCGGTCACCTCCGGTTATACCAGTCCGGGATTCGATGAATCTTCGGAAAAGATCACTATCAGGATATCAATGATCTTTGGAGATGTGGAGATAACGAGATAAGGCTCGATCGACTCGCGCCTGGCAGTCAGTTTGATCACCTCAGGATGACCGTTTTTTTCACCTTCGTGTAAGGACCCGCTTCCAGTCGGATGAAATAGAGGCCACTCGCGACCGTCTCTCCCGTCTCATTCCTGCCGTCCCATTGATAGACTATCCTGTCGGGGCCAAGCCTTTCATTTATCAGCCTGGCGACCCTTCTTCCCGATACATCAAATATCGATAATTCGACCGGGAGAGATTCGGGAAGTTCGAAAGGTATGCTTGTAGAAGAAAAAAATGGGTTTGGATAGTTCTGATACAGGACGACCTGTTCGGCCAGGGGAACGCTTCTCAGTCCTGCAAGGCTGACCGCGGCTCCAAGAACCGATCTCACCACGTCAGCAACGTAATTAAAATCCATAAAATCAACGAGGTCAGTACAGTTGTGATAATGAGGATTCTCGAAATACCCCGTCTCAATAATCAGGACTGCTGGAATTTCATCGATTTCCTTGAATGCAAGATTATCGCTGGCGGGCTGGTGTGAACCTCTGAAACCCCAGTCAAGCGAATATATCCTGTTATAAGATTCTGATGATCTCATAAGAAGATCGACAAGAACGGTATCGGCAGTCCCGTCATATCCGGCGACACTTATCGTTGAGTTGCCGGCATAGTCGTTTCCCGCCATATCGATGTTGAAGACTCCTTCATAGGTCACTGAAGGATCGAGATCCCGGGCGAAAGCCACGCTCCCCATCAGTCCCAATTCTTCTCCATCGAAAAGTATGAACTCGACCGTCTTTTCAAGGCGCGCGTCGGCAAGCAATCTCGCGCACTCCATGACCGATGCTACTCCGCTTCCGTTATCGTCAGCACCTGGCGCGCAAACGAAAGGATCTGTACTCCTGTTTATCGAGTCGTAATGACCGCATATTATGATTCTGTTTCCCGGCAGCGTTTCTCCCTCGCGCCTGAAAATTATATTTTTTCCAAAGATCGTATCGCTGAAAGCGTATATGCTGCAATCAGGCGGAAGATATTCATCAGTCGCTACCCTGACTACCTCGTCCCTTCCGGCACCCCATATCGTGCCGGAATCCGAGACCGCGATCCTCCAAACGTCGGTCTCTCCCGTGCATTCGACTCCGGTTCCTGTCCAGGTCGCGCCCCCATCCTCGCTTATCCAGATATCCCCCCCACCACCGGAGGCTATTGCCTTGACTGAGTCGACCATCACGACGCATCTAAGATCAGCATCTACAACCGTCTCTGTCCAGTTCTCTCCCCCGTCTGTCGTATAGCAGGTCACTTTATTTCCGACTATGATTCCCCTGTCCGCGTTAAAAAAATCAACATCGTTGACCCAGGCTGAAGCCTGGTACACCGGCATCCACGTACGACCGAAATTCTCACTCTCGTAAAGATATCCCCCCGTCGTTACGACCCAGAAGTGAAAAGGCCCGGTAGCTGATGAACCATTGATCGATCTATAGCCGAATTCCGAGGGGTCTACCTCTGAGAACCAGCTTTCTCCACCATCGGCAGTATACAGAAAAGATCCCGCGTCCCCGGCAGCAAAACCAAAATCTTCGTTCCAGAAAGTGATCGTATTAAGGGCGTAGACATTCTGGTTGTTTCCATCGTAAGAGAGGATCCAGGTCACACCACCATCTGTTGAAGTAAATATCCTTCCGTATCCACTTCCGATCGTCTTGCACGCGGCGAATAATCTTCCGCCCGGACTGTTCACAAGTTCTATGACTCTCCCGCCGACAGACGATATAAGCTCGAACGCTGTCCATCCATCACTTGCCGTCGCCCTGAATATATTGCCCTCGATCGAACCCGCCCAGACGGTATCCATCCCGGATGAGATATCTATCCCCGTAAGGTCCGGGGTATCGATCGTCAGGATGAATTCTTCCGTCCATGGTTGATATCCCAGATCTGAAGCGACTTTCATCAGATATTTCATCGCAGTGGTCTTCTGATCGGAAAAGGTATATCTCGTCTTGATAAGGGTCATCATGCCATCGATATTTACTGAATCCTCTCCACTGATCGCCCTCACTGTTCCCTCTATCGAGAATGGATTCACCTTGTCGATGAGATCGCACACCTGGCAGGTCTGCGAGTGCAGGGAACCGCTTATCGCGACGGGGATCACGACAATCGATAATAGAAGAGCCTTGAGGCCGGCATGGCTGTAATTCAAAATAAATCCTTTCAAAATCATGACTCCATGCTTATTATACCAGTTGGTTTTCCAGTACGCAACCGATCCGCTTAATCATCGGAAACGATTGGAGACCGTGTGAATACGGCGGAGGTGCCCGAAAGTGTCAGGACCCTTATATCAGTTCAATATCAGTGATGAAGAGATCGAAAAGATCCTGGGCGCCGCTCTGTCCAAAGGCTCTGATTACAGCGATATTTTCCTTGAACACACGATCGTCAATATTATCACGATGGAAGAAGGTATCGTAAAGGAAGGAGTCAAGTCAATATCGCTGGGGGCCGGCATAAGGGCTGTAAAGGGAGAGGGCACCGGCTACGCTTATACGGAGGAATTATCGTTCGATAAAATGAGACAGGCCGCGCTTACCGCCGCGGCGATAGCAGATTCGGGAAATGCTGGCGGAACAGCTCCGCTTTCCAACGTGCCTTTCAAGAACCACTACCCGATCATCGATTTCACTACTGACGCCGCGCTCCGGAAAAAGACAGGATGGATCGAAAAGGCTGAAAAAGCCGCCAGAAGCTTCGATCCACGAGTCGTAAAAGTCTCCGTTACTATAGCCGACAGGTCGAGCAATATAAGGATAGCGACCTCTGACGGAAGATCACTGAGCGATATAAGGCCAATGACAAGGTTGTCTGTTTCAGTAGTAGCTGAAAAAGAGGGGACGCGGCAGACTGGAGTCTCAAGCGGTGGAGGGAGACTCGGCCCGGAATATTTCACCGGAGGCAGGGATCCGGAAAGTCACGGAAAAGAAGCCGCCAGACAGGCTGTCCTCCTTCTCGAAGCAATTGACGCTCCCGCCGGTCCGATGGAGATAATCCTTGCTCCCGCCGATTCCGGCATCCTCCTTCACGAATCGGTAGGACATCCTCTCGAGGCCGATTTTATACGGAAAGGGACATCGGCGTACACGGGACGCATAGGAGACCAGGTTGCCAGCAGACTTGTCACCGTGATAGACGATGGAACGATCGATCATGACCGCGGATCCATAAATTTTGATGATGAAGGGACTCTTCCGGAATCGACTGTCCTGATTGAAGAAGGGATTCTCAAGGGATTTATGCATGACAGGATCAGCTCCAATTTTTTCGACCTCCCCCTGACGGGGAATGGCAGGAGAGAATCGTACAAATACCCGCCGATCCCCCGTATGACGGTGACTTATCTGGCAAATGGCCGATCTGATCCTGGAGAGATCTTCGCCTCGACGAAAAAGGGTATTTACTGCAAATCTTTCATGGGAGGGCAGGTAGATATTTCCAATGGTGATTTTGTGTTCGTTCCAGTAGAAGCATACCTGGTAGAAAACGGCAAAATCACGGCTCCGGTCAAAAACATGACTCTTATAGGCAACGGCCCTGATGTCCTGTCAAAGGTTACAATGGTGGGAAACGACTTTGCTTTCAGTGACGGCCGCTGGACATGCGGTAAAGGACAGCTTGTTCCTGTCGGAGTAGGGCTACCGACAGTCAAGATATCGGAGATCACAGTCGGAGGAAGCGATCTCTGACATCATCAGGAGAAAAAAAGTGAACCCGGAGGAGATTAAAAAGATTGCCGCCTCCACAGTCAGGATCGCCCTTGATGAAGGAGCAGAAACTGTGGAAGTAAGCGTACTTTCCGACAATCAATTCGGAGTTACGATAAGAAACGATAACATCGAGAATCTTACCGAATCCGGATCCAACGCCATAGGGATTACGATTTCAAGGGATAAACGGAAATCTTCAGCAACTTCGAGCGATCTGTCTGAATCGAGCATCAGGAGACTTATCCATGAAGCGGTCGAACTTTCATCGGTAATGGACAGGGATGAGTACTTCGGCCTGCCTGATAAGGATGAACTCGGCTCGACCAGTGAAGATCTCGGCCTTTTCGACTTTGAATCGGCAGAGATTTCGACTGAAAAGAAGATATCTATAGCCCGGGATCTCGAGAGGATCGCTCTCAAATCTGACAGCCGGATCATATCGGACGGAGCCTCTTTTTCCAGCGGACTCTTTGCTTCGGCGTACGCGAACTCCCTCGGTTTTTGCGAAGGATACAGACAGACCCACAATTCGATAGATATCTCATGCGCCGTGGAGGACTTTCAGGATGGAGGAGAAAACACTGGGAAGAAACAATCATCATACTGGTTTTCCACTTCGACCTCTTTCAGAGACCTCGACCCCGTTGAAAGCGTAGCATCTACAGCGGTTGAGAGAACACTGAGAAAACTCGGAGCTGTAAAACCTGATACCTGCGAAGTGCCTGTGATCTTCGACGAGGTGACAGCAAGGGGCTTCCTCGGTTCGATCGCGTCAGCGGTCAACGGAGGCAACATCTATAAAAGAACTTCTTTCCTCGCCGATATGACCGGCATGCAGATATCTTCACCACTCGTCACGATAATCGATGATCCGTTGATTCCCGGAAATCCCGGCAGCAGGCCATATGACTCTGAGGGAGTCAGATCGAAAAAGACCACAGTCGTGGAAAACGGGATCCTTCGCTCATTCCTGCTGAGCAGCTACCAGGCAAGAAAATTGTCGCTGAAAACAACGGGAAATGCGGGAGGAATATCCAATTTTTTCATGAAAAAAGGCTCATCCTCCATCGACGATATCATCTCCAGCATTGATAACGGTCTTTTTCTCACCTCCCTCTCCGGACCCGGAGCAAATATATCAAGCGGTGATTTTTCCCAGGGTGGTCAGGGTATCTGGATAATCGATGGCAAACTGGCCTTTCCAGTGAGCGAATTCACAATAGCGGGGACTTTCAGCCAGATGCTCTCCGGAATAGTAATGGTCGCGGACACGCTCGATTGGAGGACTTCGATCGCTTCGCCGGCGTTCAAGATCGAGGGAATGACTATCAGCGGAAAATGATCGTGCCTGATATTTTTTCAGTGTCGTTCATGCCTTGGCTACCGCTCGCGGGTGTTGCCCGTGCCGGGAACCCGGGAGATTGTCGAAAAATATCAAGAAAAGGGGTGCATTAATCATCCTCAGCCCGTAGATTATATGAAAATACAGGATCTGATTCGGCCTTGAGGATGATCCCGGGGTCTCATCGGACGGGAAAGGAGCAACATGAGTGTCAGGATCAAATTCATAGGCGCGACGAGGACTGTTACCGGATCAAATATCCTGGTTTCGACGGAAAAATCCAGGATAATTATCGATTGCGGACTTTTTCAGGGTCACAGGGAAGAATATTATAAACGAAATTCCGAATTCTCATACGACCCATCGACCTTGAACGCCTGTATCCTGTCGCACGCTCATATCGACCACAGTGGAAATATCCCGAATCTTGTAAAACAGGGCTTCAACTCCCCTATCCATACTACTGACGCGACTCGCGACCTCTGCGGCGCGATGCTCCCGGACTCGGGGCATATTCAGGAAGAAGACGTCAAATACATAAACAAGATCCATAAAAGAAAGAGCCTGCCTCCTGTAGAGCCCCTTTATAACAGGAAGGAGGCTGAAGATTCCCTTCAATACTTCGCCGGTCATCCATACCTTCAAAAAATAAAAGTCACTGATGATATATCGGTCACTTTCCATGACGCAGGACATGTTCTCGGATCAGCCACCCCCCTGATAGAACTTCAGGATGGGGACAAAACGATCCGGCTTGCGTATGCCGTCGACCTTGGCAGAAAAAACATACCAATACTCAACGACCCTGACAGGCCTGAAAATATCGACTACCTGATAATAGAATCAACTTACGGCGGCAGGTTGCACGACTCAGTCGATACGACGAAAGACAGGCTTGCTGAAATAATAAACAAGACCGTCGAAAGGGGAGGCAAGATCATTATCCCCTCTTTTGCCCTCGAACGGACCCAGGAGATAGCCTACTACCTTAACCAACTGCTTCTGGAAGACCGGATACCGGGAATACCGATATATGTCGATTCCCCACTTGCAGTAAATGTGACCGAAGTATTCATCCGGCACCCCGAATGTTACGACAAGGAGATGTATGAAGCTTTCCGATCCGGAAAGGACCCTCTGGGAACAAACAGGATCGAATATATCAGGGATGTCGAAAAATCAAAGGCCCTCAATTTCGATGACCGGCCAATGATTATAATCTCCGCTTCAGGAATGTGCGAAGCTGGAAGGATAGTCCATCACCTTAAAAACAATGTCGGCGATCCAAAAAATACGGTTCTTGTGATCGGATATATGGCGGAAAATACATTGGGAAGAAAAATAGTCGAGCGCCAGGAGAAGATAAAGATCTTCGGCGAAGAACATATTCTGAGAGCTCAGGTTGAGATCATGAACTCTTTCAGCGCTCACGCTGACAGGGATGAACTTCTTGAATACGTGGGACCTTTGAAAGGATCTGTCAAAAATATTTTTATAGTTCATGGAGAAGAGTCCCAGTCAAAGATGTTTCTCGACCTTCTTAAGGAAAAGGGATTCCCCGGACATCTTCCCGTACCTGGCGAAGAAGTAGAGATATCCTGATTGAATCATGGAAAAGAATTGTTTTCTTGAGCACTGGGACGGGACTGCTTCGGGCGGCATAGCGATACAGAACAAGTTAAGAACGAATGTGATCAGAAGATGGGAAGCCGCGCCTGTACGCAATATAGGCGCGGCCGACGTGCATTTCCCGGAAAAAAATACCGCTCGCGCCGCGATCGCGGTCCTGTCATATCCCGGACTCAAGATCATCGATTCATCGGTATCACTGATGAGATGCGAGATCCCTTATATTCCAGGCCTCCTGTCATTTCGGGAGATCCCTTCAATATTCCGGGCCTGGAAAGGCCTGAAAATCATTCCTGATATCATGATGTGCGACAGCCACGGTATCGCTCACCCCCGCCGGTTCGGCCTCGCCTGCCATCTTGGATTGATCCTTCACCTTCCCGCGATAGGATGCGCCAAGTCCCATCTTTACGGAGACTTTGCCCCTCCGGGAGAATTCAAAGGGGACATATCCCCCGTCAGGGACAAATGGGGGGAAATAATCGGAGCTGCCGTCAGGACAAGGAATGGAACGCGACCTGTCTATGTCTCTGTGGGTCATATGATTGATCTGGATAAATCGATCGAGCTGACGATCGCCTCTTCCCCGCGCTACAGGATACCTGAACCATTAAGAGCAGCTCACCAGCTGGCCGCCGGAGATCGTTAAAGCGTTCCCCGCTGAAAGATCACTCTTGTCAGAGACTCCCGCCGAAACACGGTGGAATCGTTCTTGCTGTTACCCATTACCGGAAGTGGCCAGTTTCAACACGATGTGGTTTATCGTTCATATCGACAATATGTTAGGAGAATTTATCCAACATCTTCGATATATCGGTTTTTCGCTGAATCTCAATATGCAATGGTCTGATCCCGGATCGTGGCAAAGGGGCCCCGGATGATTATTATACCGATAGGAACAAAAAACACACTCGCCCTGAAACCGCTCGTTACGATCTCCCTTATCGTGACATGCGTGGTTATTCATATTTTATCGGGCCTTACATCCGAGGACCCTTCCGAAAAGCTCATTACGATCTATCCTGATCTATATGCCGATCAGGTGCACCTTTATCTCCTCGAAGAAAATCCAGGTGACCCGGACGGTCAATATCTCGATGAATATCAGTCAGCAGCTATCGCGAGTATCAGGAATGCCCGCGATTTTCCCGCTATTGAGGAAGGGATCTATGTCGCGACGGGAGAATCATTCGACTGTATAGAAAAAATCGGGGAATTCGGCGATATCCTCCTTTCACGAGACGAATCATATTATCACGGAGCTTCGCAGGCAAACAATCTTTTCAGGGACTGGAAGATACGCAAGGAAGAGGAGGACCGCGCTCTGGCCGGCCTGCCCTCATACTCCCTCGGGTTGGTACCGGCTAAAATGAACAGGATATGGACTTTCGTCACCCATCTCTTCCTTCATGGAGATATCTGGCATCTTCTTGGAAACATGCTTTTCCTGTGGGTCGTCGGATGCCTGCTCGAGGACAGTTGGGGCCGGTATCCGTTTCTCGCCTTCTACCTTGCGGGCGGCATATTCGCCGGATGGGCTCACTGTCTTCAGGATACTTCCTCGAGTATTCCGCTGATCGGCGCCTCCGGAGCGATCGCCGCGATCATGGGCGCTTTCACTGTCAGGCATTTTATGACCCGGATCAAGTTTTTCTATTTATTCATCTTCCTGTTCCGCCCATTCTGGGGCAATTTCTACCTCCCCGCTTTCGTTTTCCTGCCTTTCTGGTTCTTCCAGCAGGTCGCGTTAAAATCGCTCGCCGAATTCGGAGGCGGAGGATCAGAAGTGGCATACCTTGCTCATATAGCGGGATATATGGCCGGAATCATCACCGCACTCACTTTTAAAGCTACCGGAGTGGAGAAGAAATGGATCGATCCGATGGTCGAGAAAAAACAGATCGACGAAGGTGTGCTCAGCGACCCGAGATTTGATGAAGGATGCCGTTTGATAAACGAAAATCAGATCGGAAGGGCGAGATTGATATTTTCACAGCTGCTCCAGGACCGCCCTGAAGATCTCAAGCTTGCCATTGATATCTGTTCCATTTACATCGAACACGGAATCTTCGATGACTGCCTCATCCTCGGGGAAAAGACTTTGAAGACCCTGATCATCAGATCCCGCCTTTATGAAGCGACTGACTTTGCCTTCCGGCTGATAGCCTGTGACCGGTTGACTATTCAGGCCCAATCGCTCATGCGTATAGGTAAATGGCTTGCAGAAGAAGACAGATATGGAGAAGCACACGATATATACAGATATATAATCGAGAAAAATGAGTCCCCTAATATTGTCGCCAAGACCTCGATACTCCTTGCGAGGATCCTCAGCGATCATCTGAACAATCCATCAGACGCGATTGAACTGATAAACAACGCGCGGTCGGATGATCTCGACAGATCACTCCTTGACACTCTTGACGAGACTGTCAGAAAGATCGAAACCGACAGCGAAGCCCTTTACCAGAACTGACGCCTTCAGGCACGGCAGGACCAATCATATCTTTTCAAGCAGGTCCGTGACTACTTCTACAATATTTTCCGATCCTCCGACCAGTCTCGCCCTTAACCGGCCTTTTCCATCAATGATAAAGGTAGTAGGAGTATACATCGCGTTCAGCTTGTTCCTGGCATATCCCCGGCTATCGAGAAGCAATGGTATCGTGATATTCTTTTCATCGAGGATCTCGCGAGTCTTACCGAGCATTCCCTTGGCATCGGTCAGCAGTATCCTGAAACCAAGTTCTTCTTCTTTTTTCCTGAGTTCTTCCATTTGCGGCAACTCCGCAATACATGGAGGTCAGGTGGGGCTCCACGCGCTGATCACAAGCTTTGTGCCTCTGTATTCCGATATCCTGTGTTTTCTTCCCCTGATATCGATAAAGTCCCAATCAGGGACCGGTCCTTCGTCATTAAGCCGTTTATCCAGGATCTTTCCCTTCAGATGGTCCGTATCCTGATAGACAAGAGCGTAGAGGCTGTCAAGTCTGATATGCTCACCATATCCCGGAGCTCCTGCCGCCAACCTTATATATGCCTCAAGGCTTTCTTTCCTTTCGCCTCTCTCCCAGAGGGCCCGGCCGACAAGTTCGTTCGCGAATGTATAATCCGATGCCCGCAAGGCCGTCTCATACGCTTCATCGCTTCTTCCCGCTTTGTCTTCCAGCTCTGCCAGTACGGTAAGGATGTGGTTCTTTTTAAACCGGTCTTCCGTGTTTTCGATCGCTTTTTCAAGTAATCTTCGGGCAAGTCCCGACGTCGCCGCATCATCCATCGTGTAATAACCGATATAGAGAAACAGTTTGTAGTCTTTTTCCCCTCCGTCGATCAACTCTTCCGCGAGATCTATCGCCTTTTCCCCGTGAGAATTCCAGAGATAGGCGAATTTTCTGTAAAGCAGCTCTCCCCTTGCCTCCGGATCGGTCTCCTTCGCCAGGTAACCTTCGAAAAGATCCAGGGCGCGGTCAAGATCGTTCAGATCAGTGGCGATCGTCTCAAGAAGTTTTACATATGCCAGTATCCTGTAAGGATGTGTATTGTGAGCCCTGGCGTAGAGATCGAGCCGCTCGACCCGTTGCCCGGGATCTTTGACCGCCGATGCCGTTTCGAGTTCCTCAAGCAGATATAGATCGGAATTATCCGGTTCATCGGAACAGGCCTGGCTCAGCAAAAAGATGCCGATCATCGTGATTAGAACCATGTAAAGTTTTCTTCTCATAACGCCCTTTCCTGTTGGATCCTGCTCAGTTGTAATCCATGACAAGTGCTACCATTTCATCGGCGCGTGCCTGCCAGCTGCTTTTTACGGCAAACTCCCTCAAACTCTTACTGTTCCCGCCTTTATCGAGAGCTGTCCTGACCCCTTCAACGAATTCTTCCGCTGTCTCGGCCAGGTATACAAAACCTGAAAGATCTTCCATCTCTTTTGCGAATTTAAAAGTCACAATCGGTCTTTCAGCCGCTGCGTACTCATACAGTTTATTGGGATCAGCCATCCGCATCAGTTCATTCATCTGCAGCGGTATGATCGCGACGTCAAGAGCGGCGATATAGGCCCCAAGCATCTCATATGGAAAGGAACCGAGATAATGGATATTACCTCTTTTCCTGATTATATCTTCCAGTTCTCCTCTTCCTGGTTCGAAAAGGGGTCCGAAGAGGACGATCGAAGCATCTTTGAAAGAAGCGGCGACTAGATCGAGAGTCTTCATATCAAACCATGGAGCTATCGCCCCCGAGTATCCTATCAGTGGCCTTTTCAGGCCTTTCATCTCTTCCGGCACCCCCGATTCGATCGCTTTTCTGAAGAGATCATAATCAACACCGTTACCTATATAGTGGATATCCCTGACCCCGAGTTCACTCAATCGTTGCATCAACCCGCGGCTGACCGCGACTGTCCTGTCCGCCATTGAGACAAGCTTTCTGAAATACTTCCTCGACCATTCAGGAGCATCGGGGAACTCCATCGGATCATCATTACAATCGTAGAGCATCATTTTTCTCGGCAAAAAAGGGATGATTGCCGAATAATAAATGTTTGATACATAAAAGACCCTGTCGCGGCCAGCGAACCCGGTCACGGCTAGAGCGATCCTCACCCAGACCAGAAGGATCAGATTCCACATAAACCTCGCGGGAGGAAAGGAAAAGAGGGTTTTCAATGATTTCTGGGGAAAATTCTTAAAGACGGGGATGCATAGATGCGTGATCCGGCCATCTTTCATCGGCCTGAAATTGTTCTTCTTTCCCGCCACTACGCTTGAAAGGAAGAGTATATCCCAGTCACCTGGAAAACGGCTGAGAATCTGCTGTTTTCGCGTCCTTACATACCGCCACTGTATCTCGGAAAAACATACGATCTTCAAAACTGATCCGATCCTTTTCAGTCAGCTCCAGCTATGCCCGGCCCGCGCTTATCATGAACTCACTGATGCATTCGATAACATAATCCTGCTCTGTCCTCGAAAGTTCCGTATAGACAGGAAGGGCGAGCGTCTCTTTCGCGGCTGACTCAGACGCGGGAAGATCCCCTTCTTTTCCTCCAAGATAACTGAAACATTTCTGAAGATGCAGAGGCACCGGGTAATAGATCTCGCATCCGATGCCCTTGCTGCCAAGGTGGGCTTTCAGATTGTCTCTCTCCCTCGTCCTTATTATGTACTGATTGAAGATGCTTTCATTACCATCCTCCACGAAAGGGGTCGAGACCCCTTCGATACCGGCCAATCCCTCATTGTAGTAGGATGCGTTCATTCTCCGTCCGCTGCTCCATTCATCGAGATATTTCATCTTGATTCCAAGGACAGCCGCCTGGATAGCATCAAGCCTGCTGTTGATCCCAACGACATCGTGATAATATCTTTCGTGCCCGCCATGATTCCTCAACATGCGGCACTTCGACGCGAATTCTGCGTCATCTGATACGATCATTCCTCCATCCCCGCATCCACCGAGATTCTTTGAGGGAAAAAACGAAAAGCATCCCGCGATCCCGAGCGAACCTGCTCTTTTCCCATTGTAGGTCGCGCCGATAGACTGGCATGCGTCCTCGATGACAGGTATCCCTCTGCCGGAGACTGCCTTTTCTATGCCATCCATATCTGCCGTCTGACCGAAAAGGTGCACGGGAAGGACGGCTTTTGTCCTACTGGTCACTGCCTCGGCCACCTTGACCGGATCGATATTATATGTTTTCGGATCGATATCGACCATGACCGGAGTAGCGCCAAGCCTGGTGATCGAACTAACAGTCGAAAAAAAAGTATAAGGCGTCGTGATGACCTCATCCCCGGGTCCTGTCCCAAGCGCCATAAGAGAAATAAGAATCGCGTCGGACCCCGATGCCACACCGATCCCATTGGAGACGCCGCAATAGCTGGCGACTGTCTCTTCAAATTCCGCGACTCTCGGACCAAGGATAAAATACTGGGATTCAAGAACTTCCTTTACTGCTTTCTCTATCTCATCACGGATTCCTTTATACTGCGATTTCAGATCGAGCAATCTGACTTCCATTATTTCTCTTTTCTTTCAATCGACAGGCCTCTGTATAATCTTTTGAGATCGCCACTCGTGCTGTCCCAGTTATAGCGGTCTAGAAAAGCTTTCTGTCCCGATTCTCCCATTTCCCTGCGCAGGTTCTCATCCTTGAACAGCCTTATTATAGACAAGGCGAGTTCTTCGGGAGAATCATATCTGAAGACAAGCCCTCCACCGGCATCTTCTATTATTCTTTTAAGCGGCGGACAATCGCTGACTATCACTGGTTTTTTGACCATCATATACTGAAATATCTTGTGCGGAATCGTCGTGTCGGTGTGGGGATTACGCGAATGCGGCACAAGGCACACCGAACTTGAATCGATATAACTCCATATCTTGTCGAAGGGTTGCCAGCCTGGCATCTCTACCAGGTCGCTACAGCCGAGATCATCCGCGAGACCCTTGAGGTAATCCATGTACGGTTTGTTCCTGTCGCCTACCAGCACGACTTTCAGGCCGGGCACTTCATCCCTCAACTTCGGAAGAGAACGTATTACGATATCCAGTCCCCTGTGCGGGGCGAACCCCCCGATATACGAGACCATGAAACTTCCTTCGTACCTGCGTGTTATCTCTTTATCAAGAGGGATATTTATCCTCTCTACATGTGCCGTGTTCGGCACCACGAATATCCTTTCCGCCTCGATCCCAATTCCTTTCAAACGATCTCTCGATTCCTCTATCACTGCGATGACGGCGTCAGCCTTTGCCAGTATATTTTTTTCATAGCTCGCCCATCTTTTGAAATTGTAGATCGTCTTTTTCTTGAATCTGCTCGTATACCATACCTGAAGGCCTCCGGGATAGTTCTCGTGCATATCGGCGACGACCGGTATCGAGTGTTTCCGCGCGATTTCGACTGCTTCCCCGACAAGAGGCAGATCATGGATATGGAGGACATCGATCGAGTTGGCCGTCACAAAATCATCGATCGCCTTGCGCCAGAGGGTATCCTTGTAAGTAAAGGAGAAAGTATATCTGTGCCATTTTTCCCTTGATTTCCCCATTTCCACGCCGCGGAAAAGTTCGATGCCATGGATCGTGTCCCGCAGAGGCTGTCCCGGTCCTCTTTCAAGAAGCAGAAATACCTTGTGCCCTTCCGAAATCAGAGTGCCTGCTTCCTTCTCCACCCGAATATCGGGAGGAGGAATTCTCCCTTTCAGAACCATTCCTATTCGCACGAGAAGACTCCGCCCTTTAAAACTCGATATTGCATAATTTAATACACCGGATTATAATAATCACTTCCTGCTACCTTGTTCAATATAAAACAGGTATAGCCTGACGATATAAATGCCGCGTGATCTCTTCCTGGCATGTTGCGGGGCGTCAAATGGAAAAAATGCCATCGGTCAGACACCTGTGACGGCCAGGCGGAAAGGGCGATAAACGATGTCGGACAAAGATTATCTGAACAGTCAGGGCTCGACGGAGATCAAGAAAATAGTCTATGGAGGTCTGGGCCTCGCGCATTTTGAAGGCAAGACCCTCTTCATCCCGTATACCGCTCCGGGAGATATCGTTGAGTTTAATATTACCGAGGCCAAGAAGAAGGTCCTGTTCGGGGAGATCCTGAATATAACCACACCCTCTCCGGATCGAGTCACTCCCCGGTGCCCGATATTTGGAAGGTGCGGAGGGTGCCACCTGTTGCATCTTGATTATGACAGCGAATTGAAAGTGAAAAGAGAGTCGGTGGCCGAGAACCTTTCCAGGATAGGAAAGATCAGCATGGAACTGGACGCGATGACTGCTTCTCCTTCCCGGGAAGGCTACAGGAATCACGCCGTCTTCTGGTTTGACGATGATTGCAGGCCGGGATTCAGGATGAAGGGCTCAAGGACAGTCGTTCCGTTTCCCGACGAAGGATGCCTTCTTCTGCCTGTCAAGGTACGTGAAGAGATCTCCTCTCTCCCTGCCAGTTCACGCTTTCCGGGGGCGGAAGTCCGAGTCAGGTTGGACAGATATGAGAATGTGCATTTTCATGGATTAAAAGGTGATTCCGGAGCGCCGGACATCCTGATGGAAGCGGGAGGCTATAATTATCCGATCAGCTCTGACGGGTTCTTTCAGGTGAACAGGCTGCTCAACGACAAACTTATCGAAACAGTCCTTTCACTTCCCCGTAAAGCAGTCAGGAAAATTGTTGATCTTTATTGCGGAACGGGGTTTTTCACTCTTCCGCTCTCCCGTATATCAGAAGAAGTCATAGGGATCGAGCGCGACCCACAGGCTGTAAAGAACGCCTCGGCGGCCCTGAAATTGAATAAGATCGAAAATGTCAGATTCAGAAAGGGAAAAGCCGAAGAAGAGATACACAGGATCCGTGAGGCCGATCTGTTGATAGCGGACCCTCCACGTTCCGGTATCCCCGACTCGGCCATGAATGGAATAATAAAACTCAGGCCTGAGGAAATAATCATCGTCTCATGCGAACCTCCGACATTTTCCAGGGATACAGGAAAGCTTATCGAAGCGGGGTATATCCTTTCGAGCATCGACCTTATTGACATGTTCCCGGGTACCTATCATACGGAAACGGTCGGTATGCTCAAAAGGAGTTAGGAATCAACTCATTTTGACGTTCAGATTCTCAGTATCATAATAAGTTTTGACATCGACAAGGCTTGGAGATTTTCTTATCTCCGCCAATGGCACCTTGGTCAACTTTGACTTAATGACCGATACCATATAGCCCGCGTCTCCATTTTTTATCAGTTCGACCGCGCTGTTGCCGAAACGCCGCCCGGCCTGCCTGTCCTTCTGGGAAGGAGGGGCGCCTCTCTGAAGATAAGCCAGCGCCGTATACCTAGTATGGTGGAATCTGTGCTCCATCAGACCTTTAAGATAATTCCCGACTCCTCCGAGACTGTAATGTCCGAACTCGTCGAGTTTCGCGTCCTTCCTAACTTCCTCCTCACCGGCTATATGAGCACCCTCTGCGACAATTATGATCTTGTAAACATGATCGAATCCGATCTTTCGGGAAAAATCAAGTTTCTTCTGGATGACTTCGGCAAGCTTGTCCAGCGTGAATTCATACTCGGGGATGAGGATCACATCGGCAAAAGCCGCTTCCCCGCCCCTCAGGGCGAGCCATCCAGCGTGGCGCCCCATGACTTCAAGAAAGAATATCGTCTGATGGGACTCGGCGGACTGGGCGATCCTTTCAGCACATTCGGTTATTACATTTAATGCCGTATCATATCCGAGGGAATATTCCGTCCCCGCCAGATCCCGGTCTATCGTCTTGGGAATACCGACGACAGGGATCCCTTCATCAACCAGCGCGGAACCGGCACCCAGCGTATCGTCCCCACCAATGGCGATCAGGGCGTCGAGTTTAAGTTTCTTGATATTTTTCATTACAATATCGATCCTGTTATTATCCTTCGAAACAGGATTGGTCCTGCTGCAGAGAAGCTTGCTGCCACCCAGCCTGCTGTATTCCCTGATGATCTCCGGACCCAGTTCGACAATATGGTCCTTGTTATCCTCGATCGAAAGAGCTTCCCACCCACGCTTTAAACCGATGATCTTGTATCCGTAAACTGAGGCTTTCTCAACTATTCCAGCAATCGCGGGATTCAACCCCGGGGCGTCCCCGCCCCCCGTAAGCACTCCTATCCTCATCTGATCTTCTCCATTTCAAGGCAATTAAACCGGTCCTAGTTACAGTTCCCACCACTTCTCAGGTACCTGTCGAGCGTGATATCCTTCTTATAACATCCTTCATTTACATAATTCAACGTCAACAGGAATTCTTTTGTCTGCTTGAAACCTGGAACAACCATAATTTTAGTTCCGTCGCTTTCGAGATATGCCAGCGAGGGGAATCCCCTGACGGCAAAATGCCTGGTCAATTGAGCGGGCGTATAGATCTTTCCCTGGTATTTCAACTGTTCGCTCCTGTTCTCTGCATTTATCCTTATCGTAATAAAACCTTTCTGGAGGACTCCGCTGACCTGGGGATCTGAAAAAGTCTTATTATCCATCTCTTTGCACCACTTGCACCAGGATGTATAAAAATCGATTATTACCGGTTTCCCCGTATCTTCAGCCAGTTTTATACCTTCATTGAAACCGATCCATCCTTCCGATTTTTCTTCGGCACCGCTTCCGCAGGCGATCCATATCGCCGCGACCGCTGCCAGAAAGAAAGTGGTATTCCTTTTTTTGATCGATGCCATATTCTGTCTTCCTTTCGGCGCTCTTACTCGTTCCATTCGCTCGTTTTGATAATATACTGTTGTATCCGGCCCCATTCAAGAAGATATGGTCGCCAAAAGGATCTACGGACGGAAAGACCGATGATCTGGCTTGCCCTTGACGGCTGTTGGCTGTATTATCCTGATATCTGCCTGTTGAAGCAGAAAAGATCGCGGTTTATCCGTTTCCATCAGGAGAAAGGTCAAAGATGCGTAGATCGATCGAATTTCGGGCCGTTCTGGTCATTCTCGCGATATTGTCCGCATTATTCATTCCGGCGCCCGGTGCCTTCTCTGCGACTCCCGAAGCGGCGCCTCAGGATTCATCAGGGGCTGAACCAGACAAGACACCCTATATTCAGATAGGCGAGTGGCTTGTTCTTGGGCCTGTTACCACGACTCTTCCAGCCTTCCACCAGGAAGAAAAGACTGATAATGACAGCAAATTCCTTCTCTCCTTCGGGGACATGAGAATCGACGCCTTCAAACCAGTGGGAAAATCAGTCGAATACCTGCCATTGGGAGGCAGCGCCCTGTGGACACCGGCAAGACCCGACACGGACGGAGTCCACCTCGACACGGCTGGAAATGAACCGTTGATAACATATCTTGCTTCATATATTGAGACACATCGCTGGACGAAGATCGAGATGGAAGTATCAGGCTCTGATCCGTTCGAACTGTATATCGACGGCAGATCAGCAGCAAAATCACTCAAGGAAAGAACGGGAAAGACGAGGCACAGGGTCTCGGCTACGGAAAATCTCAAGCAGGGAAAGCACCTGGTCGTTGTCAAGACAGTCTATATGCCGGCTGATTCCGTTTCAGTATGGAGCTTCGACGCCCGCATAAGACCAGGCGAAGGCTTTGACACTCCCATCAAGGCTTCTATCGACCCATCGGCTCCCCTTGATATCTCCAACATCCTCGATGTGAACAACATTGGTTCTATCGACCTCTCCCCTGACGGAAAACTGGCGCTGATAAGTTACTGGAGATTTCTTCCCCCGGACGGAGAAAGGGAATCATGGAGGGAGATCAGATCTCTACCAGAGGGGACCATGGTCAGAATGCTTGACGATTCCCGCATGAGAAATGTGGGGTGGGCTCCTTCCGGTCACCGTCTTTCATATTCCTTTTTTTCCAATGGCGCCGGTTCAATAAAGATCCTCGATCTTGAATCGGGAAGGACGGAAACGGTCCTGGAAGGGATAAAGGATCTCGGCGGATATCTGTGGAGCCCCGACGAGACTTACATGATCTATTACGTCGAAGAGAATTATAAAGAAGATCCCTCAGGGATAAAAAGACTCAGGGGGATAGAGGATAGGACTGACTATGCCAGGAACAGGACAAGCACATATCTGACTTCGGTGCCGGGTGGGACGACACGAAAGATCGCGACGGGAAAACACGACATCTTCGTCTATGATATTCACCCCGACGGACAAAGACTTCTCGTGCAGAAAGGTTACGAGGATCTTGAAAAACGTCCCTTCTTTTCTTCTCAGCTCCTGATTCTCGATCTCAACGATATGAGTACTTCGCTTCTGTGGGAGGGACAGTGGCTTAATAATGCCGCGTGGTCGCCTGACGGAAGCGAGATACTTATAACCGGAGGCCCATCAACCTTTGGCAAGGATGGAAAAAATATCGCTGATGGATTGATCCCGAATGATTACGACCACCAGCTTTATATTTTCAGCCCCGAAACGAAAAAAGCAAGACCGATCACGAGAGAATTTGATCCCGCGGTGCAGAGGGCTGTCTGGTCTGAAGCCGACGGGAACATATATATCGTTGCCGAAAGCGGATCATACGTAAAATGCTACAGGTTTGATCCACGGAAAAGCAGATTCAATGAATTCGATTTCGGCGTCGACGTGATAAGCAGGGGTGATATAAGCGATAATAGCCTTTCAATGGTCTTCTCCGGATCGGGTGCTGATCAACCTGCAAAGTTATATTACGCCAACCTTAAAAATGGAAAGGCAAAGGAGATCTATGATCCCGACAGGGAAATGATGGAAAATGTCAGGCTCGGAAAGATCGAGAACTGGGATTTCATCAGTGAAAAAGGTGTAAAGATCGTCGGCCGGGTTCACTATCCTCCGGATTTCGACGCGGAAAAGAAATACCCCTGTATAGTCTATTATTATGGGGGGACTTCCCCGGTCAATCGCGCTTTTGGAGGCAGATATCCAAAGAACCTCTGGGCGGCAAAAGGTTATGTCGTCTATGTGCTTCAACCGAGCGGCGCCACTGGTTTCGGCCAGGAATTTTCAACGGCTCATGTAAATGACTGGGGTAAGACCACGGCGGAGGAGATCATATTCGGGACGAAAGAATTCCTTCAGGCCCATCCTTTCGTCAACCCCTGCAGGGTGGGCTGTATAGGAGCGTCGTATGGTGGATTCATGACCCAGCTCCTTATCACGAAAACCGATCTTTTCGCCGCGGCGATCTCTCACGCGGGGATAAGCATGATCCCGAGCTACTGGGGAGAAGGATACTGGGGATACGCCTATAATGCCGTTTCAGCTGCCGGAAGCTATCCATGGAACAGGCCTGATATCTATGTCGACCAGAGTCCTCTCTTTGCCGCGGATAAAATAACGACACCGCTTCTTCTCCTTCACGGAGGTTCCGACACCAACGTTCCTCCAGGGGAAAGCGAACAGATGTATACGGCGCTGAAAGTACTTGGTAAGGAAGTAGAATATATCAAGTATTCCGGACAGAATCATTTCATCCTCGATTATAAAAAGCGCATATCCTGGTCTGACGCCCAGCTGGCCTGGTTCGACAAATGGCTGAAAGATCAGCCTGAGTGGTGGAATGAGACATATCCTCCGCTGAAAGATGAAAAGAAAAAAGAACCGGAAAAAGTAGCTGCGGAAAAAATCGACCTGGGTGATGATACCGTTGTCCTTATGGGAGAAGTGACGAGGGAAGAGATCATTGAGGGCCTCGACGGCTGGGACAGCGAATTCTTTGCGTACGAACCGGATGAAGCGACTATCGCGGTGCTTGAAGAAAAGATCTACGGAGTGGAAATACTCTGCGTCCTCGGCACCTGGTGTCCGGACTCGCGAAGGGAGATCCCCAGGCTCTGGAAAATACTGGAAAAAATGGAATATCCCGTTTCGGAGATCAGAATGCTCGCCGTCGGATCTTCACGATTTACGATCGATATGCCGATTCCGGCAAGATTGTTTAACTGGTCACGGGATATCAGAAAGTGGTTCGACGTGGAAAGGGTCGCTACGATAATCATACTGCGCGACGGCAGTGAGATCGGAAGAATAGTCGAGACTCCTTCAGAATCGCTTGAGAAAGACCTTCTTGCCATTCTTTCGGACAAGTGATCCTCCAGCACTCGCAATAAACGGAGACCTTGCAAAGAAGGAGAAGATCGCCAGATCTTCTCCTTCTTTTTACTCAGCCTTTTCAGCGATATTTATCCCTGATCCTCTCAACTCCCGGATAGATCCCTCTCCGCGTCGGCCCTGGATTGGGCAAGCCGGCTCGGAAGCTCCAGACCGGAACGATTTTTCCGGTCAAGGATCATCAGCATGACAGAGAAGAAAAGCCCGGCGAGACCGAGCGAAGCGAACATCCATTGCATGCTGGTGTAATCGCCGCCTGACATATCGACTACCTTGCCGGCAAGCCACGGGAATACTGCCAGGCCGATACTCTGGATCCATGCTATAAGACCATAGGCAGTGCCGAGGAATTTTTCCCGTACAAGGATCGGTACCGCTGGCCACAGCGCCGCCGGCACCAGCGAAAACGATATTCCAAGCAGGATAAAGGCTATGTATGGTTTCACAAAAGTAAGACCCAGAAGCAGGTGTGCCGGAATAATAAGCATCGAACCGGCTATCATGATCTTTCCGCGGTGTCCGAATTTATCGATTAAAAAACCCATCACAGGCGTAAAGATCATCGAGGCAGTCATTATATATGAAGTATACTGCCCTCCCTTCGCCGCGCTCATGGCGAATTTGACCTGAAGGAACCGGGTCGCGTGGCTCGTGAAGGGAAAGACTGCCGAATAAAAAGTCAGGCACAACAGGTTGATCGCCCAGAATGCAGGTTCCAGATGGAATATGTCTTTCATCACTATCCGCTCTTCTTCTCCACCTTCCACAGCTATATCGATCGATCTGTCCTTGAAGATATAGAGCAGGAATAATATGAAAGAGACCAGCATCACTGCCGTACCGGCCCATACGGACCACCGCCAGGATCCGCTCCAGGAAGCTATCTGGGCCGATGAATTAAGCGCGAGGACTGTCCCGAGTCTCATCACTGTTATATTCAGACCGAAAGCGAGACCGAGTTCCTTTCCCTTGAACCACCGGGCTATCACCTTGTTCGTTACGAGAAGGGTAGCCTCCGATCCGAATCCGAAGACCATCCTTCCTATCAACATAAGGGCAAATGAGTTTCCCGCCCCTATCGATGTAAGCAGCGTACCGAGAAGGATAAGAAAAGCGTAGAAGCTCCCCGCTTTCCTGATACCGACCCTGTCGAGAAAAAACCCCGCCACTACGAGGAGAAAAAAGATATTTGGAAGGGCGTAGAAGGTGAACAGGAGACCGAATTTCGAATTATCAAGCCCCATCGCCGTCTGGATATTATCATTGATCGGACTGAGCGAATCATAGACGTAGTACGATCCGAACATGATGAGACTGACCATGACGAGGACAAACCACCTCCACCACTTCCTCTCATGCAGATCCGCTGTCTCAGTCATAAGAACTCCCTTCCTGTGCCTGCCAGATAAACACCTGGGCTATCTCCCTTAATGCAGCACAAATCCGCGTTGAAATATCAGAATCTACCGGTGTACTTCCACCAGAGATGGTCTCCAAGCTGCCAGTATGCTTCCGTCGCCTTTTGAGCGAACCCTGTCGAGTAGCCAGTAAGATATTTTTTCGCTTTTTCCGGATTTTTCCCGTACAATTCGATAGCCTTTTTTTCAACATTTTCAATCGCGGCAAAAGCCTCATCTTCGAGGGAAGTTCTTACCGAATCGACGTCTACGCGCATCTCCCCCCATTTCTGCGCAGCCAGGTCGGCTACCCTGTTGAACCCCCACCAGGCGCAATCCCTGTCGAACGCCTGCCTGCCGCTCAGCTTCCAGGTATCGGGCAGATCGCCGATACCGCAATAGAGAGGCACGAATGCCGTCATCGCCGGATTATCCCAGCCGAACCAGACGAGGCCGCCGACAGGGTCAGGCAACCAGTCTCTTGACTGAGTTATCGTTATATATGTGCAGTAATACCTCGCTATACACCTCTCGCCCATCCTGCCCCACCCGCCATTGATCTTCATCAGCGGCATCATATCGTAATGCATGAAGGGGTTTGCGTACGGACTCTTCACGAAATTTCCTTTATCGTCTTCGACATACATGAATTTAGTCATATCAAACTCTGTCCCTTCAAAGGTATCCCGGAAGACATCCATGATCTGTCTCACAGAGACAAGAGTATCCGGTTTTACCGATATCGGATAATTCTCCGAATTGGGATCGAGTCTCAGTGAAGGGGCAAGAAGGTCAAAGACTCTCCATTCACGGCGTCTCGCCGCCATGCTGGTCCTTCCTTCGGGAGCATATACGTAGCAGAACCTGAATGGCTCACCCGAACCAGGGTCATACCAGCCATTGGCGATCGCCACTTCGTATATGTTTGCCGATACCATGAAATTCCCTGTATCTTCGGGATCGATCTCCATGATCCTGCTTGCGTTGGCTGAAACACCGATATGATCATCGGGGATACGCTGCGCCGCCCAAACGGCGCCGATACGATCACTCCCGCAACCGATGATCTCGAAGTGCCATATTTCATTTTTATCGGAAAACATCAGGCACTCGCCGCCATCATTATAGCCATATTCCGCAACCAGTTCGCCTATTATGGCGATCGCCTCCCTGCAGGTCTTTGCCCTCTCGAGGGCAAACCGGCACAGCTCTTCGCACGAGAAGACCGCGTCGCGGTTTCGAAGTTCCGGTCTTCCCCCGAAAGTCGATTCTCCTATTGCCAGCTGGAATTGATTCATACAGGGATATGAACTGTTCAGATAGGCGTAAGTCTTCTCGACCTGCGGTATCTCTTTCTTGAGAACGACCCCTGCCGTATCACCAGGGAATCGCATGAATCTCAGCCCTGAATAGACTCCGCATACTGCGCCCTGCCTGTACTTTCCTTCCCCGACTGCCTCAAGCCATGTCCTGTCGATCCTGCTGTCGCATGTGTGTGAAGTAGTCACAGAACCGTCGACTGAAGCCTTTTTCCCGACAAGGATACAGGTACATGAATCGATCTCCCGCGGAAAAAAGAGCGCGCCGGCCAGAAGAAAAAGAACCAATCCGTGATTAACCGTTTTTCCATTCAATCCTGCTCCTCCATCCTGAGAATTCTTCCTTCGGAATCTGTCCGCGGCCCGGGGACCAGCGGGTTTTACCGCTTTGCCGGCTGCCTGGTCAGCCGGCTCGGGATTACCTGAGGATATCAGCACTATTGATTGCTGGCAATCCGAATCTTTCCCCTGAAAAATAGCCTTAAAATTAATAAAAAAGACTGGATTTGCCGATATTTCTTCTTGTATATTTGGTCAGAAGGGACTTTTGTCCAAAAAAGGAGAAGCGAACCAACAGTTTAAATGCTCAGAATTCAAAGATCTTCTGTTGCAGGATCCTATCGATGAAGTATTTGCGCCTGTCTTTATCAGATTCCAGGACAACTTAATTCGTACGGATCACACAGGATAATGTATATGGCCAGATATATCGGCGCAATACTCATCGATCTTTGTTTGGCTGAGCGGGAAAGAGGTGAATGAAAAGTAACTCAGTTAATGCGGCGGCCTGAAGTGACCGCGGCCTTTTCCCGTTTTTATATGTCTTAGAAAGGATCCGTAAAAAATGGCAAAGAATATTTATGTGGGAAATCTTCCATTCTCAACAAATGATGATGATCTGGACAAGATTTTCGCTCCTTTTGGCGCTGTCTCATCAGCCCGTATAATCAAGGATAAATTCACTGATCGTTCAAGAGGCTTCGGCTTCGTCGAGATGGAAAATGATGAGGAAGCGTTGAAAGCGATAGAGGCTGTCAATGGAATGGAAATAGAAGGCCGTTCCCTTAAGGTCAGCGAAGCAAGGCCCCGTGAGGACCGCAGAAACAGCCGCGGTGGCGGCGGTGGCGGCGGCGGTCGCGGCGGGTACAACAGGGACTACTAGATCATTTTCCATATAGATGGCTATGATATACAGGCGCGGAGGTCATCCTCCGCGCCT
Organism: Candidatus Krumholzibacteriota bacterium; assembly: GCA_016932415.1. Lineage (NCBI taxonomy): Bacteria > Candidatus Krumholzibacteriota > Candidatus Krumholzibacteriota bacterium. The sequence goes on along the minus strand of JAFGCX010000009.1, from coordinate 197 downwards.
TTTTTTGATCAGATAAGGGGCAGCGCAGACCAGTTCTTCAAGTCTTCAGGAATGGAACTATATATGAGAATTATACTGCATGAAAATCCCCGGACATCCCTCATGGAAATAAAAACCGGAAGATTCTCTATCATCTTCCGGTCAATAAAAACGGGGCCGACGAGACTCGAACTCGCGACCTCCTGCGTGACAGGCAG